>JBLFYM010000015.1:0-59310 GCA_047608975.1 Limisphaerales bacterium
CTTACGGTCCACAGAATCGCCGGGATTGCGCGGATCTCCTTTGACGAAGATCTTGGGTTCGCGAGGTTTGGCCAGATCGGTCACCGACATCGCCCGCCGGGGAGCACCCGGATGATTCATCTCGAGCAGCTCAACGTCATTGACATAAGAGGCCTCTTCATTCTCCAGTCGGCGCATGCTGCGCTTGCGCTTGAGTCGATCAAAGGTGGTCATCACGGGAGAACTGCGGCCATAGAATACCTGGCGTAACTGCTCCATGTCCTTGTCTTTGAGAGATTTGATGACCGGAATCTCCTCTTTCGGATTCCGGGCCTGCTCGCGGTTGTATCCGGCGACGGCAGTGGCCCACGCCTTCTCGGCTTTGAAGAACAGAGTCGAGTAACGCGCAGCAACATCCACGAGACTTTTTGCCGGTGTCGAGAATGCCTTCGCGACGAGTGGATTCATACCGGGCTTGGGCTTGCCATCGACCCAGAACTTCTTGGCGAGTTCCCGGGACTTCCGGCTGAACTCTGGCTGATTCAGCTTGGTGTATTCTTTCCACGGGGCAAACAGAGTGTCCTTTTTGTTACCCTTCGCCCGGCTCAGCATGCGCTGCCAGTTACGGGCAATGTCGGCTTCCAACTCGGTAGCGTCCGTAAATTCTTCCTGCTCGGCGCGGCTACCCAATTTGTAGAGATCCGAAGTCTCAAGCGCGTGGGCAACGAGCATGTAGCGAACCGTGTTGGTCTTGGCTTCACCCAGGTATTCAGCGACGGCGTCCACCTTGAACTTCTGCTGATCATAAATGATCTGGGATTTCTCGATGAGGTATTCGTTGAACATCGGGTTCTCAGACAGCTCGTCGAGGAGCGGCTGATTTTTCGTAAACTGGATGCTGTCGAACACTCCGTAGAGCCCGTAGTAATCCTTTTGGCTGACCGGATCAAACTTGTGATCGTGGCAGCGCGCACAATAGACGGAGAGCCCCATCATCCCCCGGGTGATGACGTCGATCTGATCGTCAATCACAAGCGGTTTCTGGTTATTCTCAACGGCCCGTCCCATTGTCAGCAAGGCCAAGGCGGCCTGATCCCTTGTGTTGTCCTTGGATTTGGGCAGCAGATCGGCTGCGATCTGCTGCTGAAGGAATTCGTCGTATGGCTTGTCCTTATTGAACGCATCGACGACCCAATCGCGGTAGGTCCACGCGTGAACCATACGGTTGCGTGGTCCCCGGCCGTTGTTCTGCTGGCCACCGCGGGTATCCGCGTAGCGCGCAATATCCAGCCAGTAACGTCCCCAGCGCTCGCCGTAATGTTCAGAGGCCAGGAGATCGTCGATCACGGTTTCCCAAGCGAGCGGAGATTTATCAAGCTGGAAGGCCTGAACCTGTTCCGGAGACGGGGGCATTCCGATCAGATCAAAGTAGGCGCGACGAATCAGCGTATGCCGATCGGCACTGGGGGAAGGCACGAGACCTTTTTCTTCCAACTTCGCCTGTATAAAATAATCAATCTTGTTCTTGGTCCAGGTCGTTACCCGCGAAGTCAGTTCGGGTTTTGGTGGGTCTTCGACCGGTTGAAACGCCCAGTGCTGCTTGGCTTTGTTGCGATCGTCATCCGATTTGAGAATGCCCGCAGCTTTGCCGGTCCGTGGATCTGGCGCACCTTGACGCACCCATTCCACGAGATCCGCCACGACGCCATCGGGCATCTTGCCGCTCGGTGGCATTTGCAGATCCTCGTCAAGATACTGGATCGCTTTGACCAGCAGGCTCGCGCTGGGTTTGCCGGCGACGACGGCCGGTCCGGTTGAACCCCCTTGAAGCAGGGCTTTCTTGCCGTCGACCTGCAGCCCGCCTTTGACTTTGCCTTCGGCGCTGTGGCAGTCGTAACAATACTCCACCAATGCCGGGCGGATCTTGGCTTCGAAGAACTCAAGTTGCTGCGGAGAGAGCGGCTGCTCCTGGGCCTGCAAATTGATTCCGGCAAGGACCACCCCCGCAGCAATTATTCTCGTGTGTTGCATAGCGTTCATCGTGAAACAGATTTTGTGTTGATCCAAGAAAAGGCGCGTGTCGCACACGCGCCTCAGGGGGGTTGAGTTCTATGAAAACAGCTTGGTCACCGGCTGGGCTCCAGACACGTCGGTCAGGCGGAAATCACGGCCGCTGTTCCGGTAGGTCAGTCGCTCCGAGTCAAAGCCCAGTGCGTGCAGGATGGTGGAGTGCAACTCGTGAACGTGCACCCGATCGTCCGCTGCCGCTCCGCCAAGTTCGTCCGTGGATCCGTAGATCTGACCGCCCTTGATGCCACCGCCGGCCAGCCAGCTGGAGAACGCGCGGTTGTTGTGCGAACGCCCGTTGGGACCATCCTCGGTGGGGCTGCGACCGAACTCCGTACTGGAGGCAATCACGGTCTCCTCGAAGAGGCCACGCTCCTTCAGGTCGCTCAGGAAAGCGGCGATGGGTTGATCGATCCGACCGGCATTGCGGGCCACCGAAACAGGAATGTTGTTGTGAGTATCCCAGCCACCATTCCAGACCTGCACGAAGCGAACGCCTCGTTCCAACAATCGCCGGGCGATGATGAATTGACGAGCCTGCGAGCGCAGCGCCGGGTCTTGGCCATTCGCACCGTATTTCTCAATCACGGAGGCCGGTTCGCGGGAAACGTCGAAGGCCTCGGTCGCATCCGCCTGCATGCGGTAGGCGAGTTCGTAAGATTGAATCCGCGCTTCCAACTTGTCTTCCACCTGCCGGCTCTGCTTGTGGATTTCGTTGATCTTGTTGAGTAGATCGAGCTGATTGCGCTGATCTTGGGCGGTGGTGAATTTGTTCCGGATGTTTTCGATGATCCGTTCGATATCCGTCGCGGTCGGATCCACAAACGTTCCCTGAAAGGCACCTGGCATGAACGCGGACTGCCAGTTCTTGGCTCCCTGTCCGGGAAAACCACCCGGATTCATCGCCACGAAGGCCGGCAGGTTCTGGTTGTCGGTGCCGAGCCCGTAAACAACCCACGAGCCGAGGGATGGTTTTGGAAGTCGAAAATCGCCGGTGGTCTGGAGCAACGTCGCCGGTCCGTGCGCCGGCACATCGGTGTGCATCGAATTGATGATCGCCAGATCGTCGGCATGTTTGGAGAGCTCCGGCCAGATCTCGCTCATCATGACCCCGCTCTGTCCTTGCGGACTAAACGCAAATTGTGGCGCGAGCAATTTGCGGCCGCGATTCCCGCCGGTGCTGGTTCCGCCAGCATTGGCGAGCTCGGGCTTGTAATCCCAGGTGTCGAGATGGGATTGGGCACCACTCTGGTAAATGTGCACTGCACGCTTCGCCGTCCCGGGGAAATGCGGCTCTTTCGGTGCGAGCATGCCGCCCGCCGACTGCGCGTTGGCTTCCTTCGTCAGTTCCGGATACATGAGCCCGGCCAGCGCCATGGCACCAAAGCCGTTACCTACATGGTTGAGGAAGGATCGACGGGAAGGGTAACGAGCAAGGTCTTCCAGTCCGCCGGTTTCGTGATGGCCACAGTCGCGATTCGTTTTCATGAAATTGTATTCTAGGTTTTCTGCGTTATGCAGAATATGGGTGCTAACAATTCTAGATTTGCCCCAAGCAGGAAATTCTTACATAGCGGAGGCAATTCGCTAAAAATCATACGGTTCAGGCATTTGCCGGCAAGCCCTTTCTCGCCGCCCCGCACTGACAGTGTTAACGTTACAGATTTCAATGAAATCGGATTTTGTCTCTACCGATGGTCCAAATGTCAGATTATCCGTTCGACTTCAACCTCGGGCCAGTCGCTCGGAAATTCGCGAGGTAGCTGGCAGCGTGCTGCGCGTGAACGTCAAAGCCCCGCCGGTCGATGGCAAAGCCAACGAGGCCTTGGAAAAGCTCCGGGCCAAACAATTGGACGTTCCGCGCAGTCATGTTTCGATCATCCGAGGAAAATCTTCCCACAGCAAAGTGGTCGCCATCGCCGGCCAAACACCAGAACAGATCAAGCAACGGCTCCTCAACTGAGGCTGCTGTCAGTCGGAATGCACGCCATTCGGCCATTTTCGCACCTATTTGATTGAGTGCCAAATCCACTTTAGGCACTCTCCCCGCTCCTTATGCAGAAGGTGACGCTCGGAATAATTGGTGGCGGCACGGTCGGTGGGGGCGTTTATCAGGCCATTAAGAAAAATGGCGAGCTGATGGCGTCCCGGCTGGGCGTGAGGCTGCGCATTGCCAAGGTGGTGGTGCGCCAGCTCAGAAAAAAGCGCCCGGTCAGGATCCCCGACTCCATTCTCACGATCGATCGCACTGAGGTCACCCAAAACCCCAAGATTGACCTGGTCGTTGAATTGATGGGCGGGGTAACGACCGCCCGCAAAGTGGTCTTGGAATCGTTGCGCAACGGCAAATCCGTCATCACTGCCAACAAGGCACTCCTTTCAGCGCACGGGGAAGAGCTTTTCGCCGCCGCGCAAAAGAACGGGGTCAATCTCTACTATGAAGCCAGTGTGGCTGGGGGCATTCCGATTATCAAAGTGCTGCGGGAAGCACTCATCGGAAATCGCATCACCAGCCTCTACGGAATCATGAACGGCACCTGCAACTACATCCTCACAAGGATGAGCCGCGAAGGGGCCGGATTTGAGGAGATGCTCGCCGATGCGCAAGAGCTGGGATACGCCGAGGCCGAACCCTCGCTCGATGTGGACGGATACGACGCCGCGCACAAGACCGGTATCCTGGCCTCACTTGCCTACGGTTTCTGGGTGAGTGAGAAGAAGGTGCATGTCGAAGGCATCCGGGACATTTCGCAGATGGACATACAGTTCGCGGAAAAGATGGGTTACGTCATCAAACTCCTCGGAGTTGTTCGTCAGCCAGCCAGAACGGTGAAGAAAGCCGGGCGGAAGAAGTTCGAGCCCATCCAGAGCGCAGTCTATCCCGCGCTCGTCCCCAAAGACCACGTGCTGGCGAACATCAACGACGTCTTCAATGCCGTATTTGTCCGCGGCGACATCGTCGGTGAAACACTTTATTGCGGACACGGAGCCGGGCAGGACGCCACGGCCAGCGCGGTCCTGAGCGATATTGCCGACGCGGCCCTCGATCTGAAGTTCGGCACTGCAAATCGGGTCCCCCCATTTGTGGCCCACGAAACCGAGGGGTCGGTCGCTGACATGGATGATATCATTTCCCAATACTACGTTCGTCTGAACGTGATCGATCAACCAGGGGTCTTCGCGAAGATCTCGAGCATCCTCGGCAAGGCCAAGATCGGCATCTCTTCCATCATGCAACCCGAAGGTCATCAGGGCGAAACAGTGCCGGTGATTTTGATGATTCACGACGCTGCCAATCGTGCTATGAAGGCGGCCCTCAAGAAGATTGCCGCGCTGGACTCGGTGAAGGGACAGCCCGCGATGATTCGCGTGGAACAATTTGACTGAAATGAGCGCAAACAGATTGCAGAACTGGCCGGGCGTCATCCGGCAGTATCAACGGCATCTTCCGGTGACCGATGACACCCCCGTAATCACGCTCGGCGAAGGAAACACCCCGCTGGTTCCGGCGACCAACTTCGTAGAATCAATCGGCGGAAAATTCGAACTTCACCTGAAGTATGAGGGCCTGAACCCAACCTGCTCCTTCAAGGATCGCGGCATGACCCTGGCCATCACCAAGGCCAAGGAACGCGGTGCCGAAGTCGTCATCTGCGCCAGTACGGGAAACACCTCCGCCGCCGCTGCTGCCTATGCCGCGCGGGCGAACATGAAGTGTGTGGTCATCATTCCGAACGGCAACATTGCCCTCGGCAAACTCGCCCAGGCCCTCCTCTACGGATCCACTACGGTTGCCATCGAAGGTAATTTTGACGAAGCGCTACGCATCGTTCGGGAGCTTGGCGAAACGGGCCAGGTCGAGGTCGTCAACAGCATCAATCCCTTCCGCATCGAAGGACAGAAGACCGCTTCCTTCGAAATCTGCGATCAGCTCGGACGCGCTCCGGATTTTCATTTCCTCCCGGTTGGCAACGCCGGGAACATCACTGCCTACTGGAAGGGATATAAGGAGTATTACTCCGTAAAACTTTCCGATCGGTTGCCGCGGATGTTCGGCTACCAGGCCGCCGGGGCCGCACCCATCGTCGACGGCAAACCGGTCGCCGCGCCCAATACGGTCGCCACCGCAATTCGCATCGGCAACCCGGCGAGTTGGGACGGTGCCAACGCTGCAATCAAGGAATCAAACGGACATATCAACAAGGTGTCCGATGAGGAAATTCTCGCAGCCTACAAGAAGATCGCCCAATCCGACGGAATCTTCGTGGAACCCGCGAGTGCCGCGTCACTCGCCGGAATCATCAAAGCCAACGCCGCCGGAATGATTCCCGAAGGCAGTGTGGTCACCGCCACCATGACCGGGCACGGACTCAAGGATCCTGACAACGCGATGAGCAGTGCCGGCTTGAAACCGACCGTCGTGGAACCCACGAAGGAAGCGGTCATGAAAGTCATTGGCTTGTAAGAGAATGGCACTCATCGTTCAGAAATACGGCGGCTCCTCCGTCGCCGATACGGATCGCATCAGGAACGTCGCCCGCCGCATCAAGACCTTCCGGGATAAGGGCGATCAGGTCATCGTCGTCGTGTCCGCCATGAAAGGCGTGACCGACACCCTCATCAGCCTCGCCCAAGACATCATGCCGATTCCCACGGATCGGGAAATGGACATGCTGCTTTCCACCGGCGAGCAGACGACTATTGCCCTCACCGCGATGGCACTCCATGCCTTGGACATTGAAGCGGTCTCCTTCACCGGAGCCCAAGCCGGAATCCAGACCGATTCCGTCCATACCAAAGCCCGGATCCAGGACATTTCACCCGCGCAGATTCACGAAGCTCTCGACGCCGGCAACGTCGTCATCGTGGCCGGTTTTCAAGGACAGACTCCCGATGGACATATCACCACTCTCGGTCGTGGTGGATCCGACCTCTCAGCCATCGCCCTGGCCGCCGCGGTCAAAGCCGACCTCTGTCAGATCTATACGGATGTGGATGGCGTCTACACAACCGACCCTCGGATCGTGGCCGAAGCACGCAAGCTGCCGGAGATCGCCTACGACGAGATGCTTGAGCTCGCCAGCCTCGGAGCGAAGGTGATGCAATCACGCTCAGTTGAATTTGCCAAAAAATTTGGAGTCGTCTTCGAAGTGCGCTCCAGTCTCAATAACAATCCCGGAACCATCGTAAAAGAGGAAACCACAGATATGGAAGGAGTCGTCGTACGCGGAGCCTCACTCGACAAGAATCAGGCCAAAGTCACCCTCGTCGCTGTTCCGGATCACCCCGGGGTCGCCGCCGGCATCTTCAAACAGCTCGCCGACGCCGCCGTGAACATTGACATGATTGTTCAAAACACCAGTCACGGCACTGAGTCTCCGTCGACCGATCTTTCATTCACGGTTGAAAAGGCTGACATCCTCAAGGCACGACAACTGTTCGAAGGCCTGCAGGACAAGATCGGCTTCCGTGAAATCCTCACCGACGAAAACGTCGCCAAACTTTCGATCGTCGGCGTCGGCATGCGCAGCCATTCCGGTATCGCCTCCAAGATGTTCGAGACCCTGGCGAAGGAGAACGTCAACATCGGCATGATTTCCACCAGCGAGATCAAGATCTCCGTGCTCATCGGTCTTGATGATGCCGACCGCGCGCTGAAGGCAGCTCATGTTGCGTTTCTCGAAGACCGTACCTTCGATTGAGCAATTACCCGAACACCTGCAACCGGCATTGTCACCGTTGAGTGACAACGCCATCCAGTTCATCCGGTCCACTTGATCCCCATCAGGTTCGCCCCCATCTTGCCCCCAGTGAGTTACCAAGGAATTCAGGCAGTAACATTCGACGTCGGCGGCACGCTGATCAATCCGTGGCCGTCCGTCGGCCACATCTATGCCGAAGTCGCGGAGGAATTCGGCATCGAAGCCATCCCTGATTTCATCAACCTCGGATTCAAGGACGCCTGGAAATCCCGCCACAACTTCGACTATTCACAGGAAGGCTGGTTCGACATCGTACGAGAGTCCTTCCGCGAACAGGGCTCCATCCTGCCGGATGAATTTTTTCCGGAAGTCTACCAACGATTCGCCCGCGCTGACGTCTGGATTGTGTTCGGAGATGTGCTGCGAACCCTCGACGAACTCGCCCACCGGGATCTGCAACTGGCAGTGATCTCCAACTGGGACGATCGCCTGATTCCACTGCTCGCTGAACTGGGCTTGAAAAGCCGCTTCGAAGAAATCTTCGTATCCTGCAACGTCGGCTTCAACAAGCCCTCGCCCGTCATCTTCGAGCAGGCCATTCGCTGGCTCAAGGTCGACCCCAATCAGGTTCTCCACGTCGGCGACAGCCAGGTCGAAGATTATGAGGGAGCCACCCGCTGCGGCATGCAGTCCGTCATGGTCGCGCGCGGCCGGCGCAGCACCGAATCACATCAGATCGGCACCCTCACCGAACTGACCAAGCTCCTCCACTGAACATCCGCAAAGCTCCCAGCGCCATGGATTCTTCAATTCTCAAACAGAGCCACTTCCGGCCTCATGCGATTGCCACTTGGGAATTCGAGGACTTCGACGGAGGTCTACTCACTTTGGATTATTGATCCAAATCCACGTCCGAAACCATTGCGGCGGTCGGGATGCTGCCGGACCAGATGATCAATCAGTTCGACGAGGGCGAATCAGGGAGGTCAGTTTGCCGTTGGGGACTGTCAACCGGACGACCATACGCGAGTTGTCATTGATCGAACCACCGGCAACAAAACTGCCGGGCATGCCCAGGCGCGGGAACCGATCAATCTCGCCGAGATCGGAATAGGTGTCTTCGCGAAAGAGAAACGAATGTCGCGCTCCGTCAACGCGCATGGCTCCCACGATTTCCCCGTGATTGTTAATGGAAGAAGCCAGACCCTCAGTCCACAACTTCATGCCGAGGAGCTTCATCGCGCCGTCTTCCCAAACAAACGCTCGCGACACATTGTTGCTTGTCTCCAGGTAGCCGACGACCTGACTCCGATCATTCAGATCAGTGCCGCGGCTCAATTCGAATCCGGGCGAAAGACCGAGGTCCTTGATGTTGAAGGTCGCTGCAGAAAGCGAAAGCGCGGTGCTGAAAAAGACGGCGATAAGAGTTCTCATGACAACAATCGGGTTTACTCATTTCAGGAATACTCCTCATTCACCTTATGGGGAAGGGGCAAAGCGTAAGAATTATGTCATCTCTCTGAAAGGCTCAGGGGAGAGGTACGGGCACCAGATCAGTGGTTGGCCCGGAGCTGACTTAACCGGCGGCGCAGTCGTTTTTGCAGTACCATCCAGGCTTCGTCACTGGTGGTCTTGGTGACGGTCGGAGCATATTTCCCCGCAGCGAAGCGGACTTGACCGGTCTTGCTGGGCGGCGCAGTAAGGCCGAGCAGTCTAGGAATTACGACGGTCCCCAACATCGGTGGTGAAGAGGGCCCGCGGGATTTTTGACCCGGTGCGGGTCTTTCGAAATGCACACCGCTCAGAACGACCATCCCTTCGCCTCCCGGTCCATAAGCGCGCTGAATGATCGCGGGTGATCCGTCGAAGTAGTTCGCCAGTCGAGTGATACCCGTGCCACCGATGAACCGGCATCCGCCCTGATAGAAAATTCTTTGGTCGTTTGCTTCAGACAAGCCGAGTTTTTGGCCGGCCGGTGTTATCTTGAGTTGCGCCGCTCCCGCACGTGGCCAAGGGGCGATTTCCGGAATCGAACCTTGGGCTGTGCCATCGAACAGTTGAAGTGGATACGGAAATTCGCCGCCTTCCCAATGAACCTCTTTGGCGGCGAGATACGCACCAGCGCAGATTCCGAGGTACCGCCCGCCGTTCGCGACGTACTTCCTGACCGCATCCAGTCCGGACGTTCCGGCACTGAGTTTCTGGAAGTAGGAGAAGCCGCCGGGAAAGATCACCGCGTCAAATCGTTTGAGGTTGGGCGGCGTCAGGCGGCTCCAGTCCAGAACTTCGCAGGCAATTTCCCTCGCTTCAAGCGCGGCGACGACGGAGCGGGCACCGAGTGACCAGACGCCGGCGTCGGCATACACGGCGACCAGCGATGCGCCGTTCGGGTATCTGGGCGGGTTCTCCGCGCGGTCGATCATCCAGAGCAGATTCGATTCGATCTGTCGCTTCCAATTCAGGTCCACCGGATGGTTGTCCGGATGGAATGCCCAATCTTTCGCCCGGGGGTGCTGTTGAGTGAGGGGGCCGCCCGGCGGTTCGGCGGATATCGCTTGGAGGACTGAGCAAGCGAGGGAAAAGAGAACCAGCGTCAGCACACAGCCCCCCGTGAGTGAGGTGATCCGCTTTTTGTGAATACTGGTGTTCTTGAACCAATCCATCGATCTGCCTTGGAACGATTCTGTCAGTGCCTGCTGCGGAGCCCTCTTGCGCGAAGTTCATCCCTATCCGGTGAACTCTGCCAATTCTGGGATTTCTCCATTTCAATGCAGCAACCCACACAAGGGCGAGCTCGAAACTCTATTTGAGGCAGTCTGGGGGGATCCCTACGGAATCACTGCTTCCACTGAAACGCATCCTTTTTCAACGCGTAGACGTATCCCACCACCATAATCCCCATGAATGTGAGCATCGAGGTGAAGATAACGGCGGCATTGGTCGCCAGCTGCTCCTTGTAGACCACGGCCCAAGGAATCAGGAACACGACTTCGATGTCGAACAGGATGAAAAGCATCGCGACCAAATAGAATTTGACCGAAAGACGGGGGCTGCCCGCACCGCGCGGAAGCATGCCGCATTCGTACGCAGTGTCCTTCATCTTGTTCGGGGTCAGCCGATTCCGGTTGGCGATGTGGCCGATGATGACTGAGGCGATGGAAGTACCGACGACAAAGAGGAGTGCCAACCCCAAGAGCAGCAGGACCGGAATGTATTGTTGCAATTGTGCGTCAGCGTTCATGCGGCCGGGAAAATAGGAAACCGGTGTTCGCGACGCAAGCGGATTTCCGCCGCCAGGGCCTTGATCGTGATCACCAAGCCGTCCAACCGCCGTCAACCGTGAGGTTCTGGCCAGTGAGATAGCTTCCGGCGTCGCTGGCGAGCAGGATCAGTGCGCCTTTCAGCTCATCCGGTCGCCCCATTCGGTGCATGGGTGACTTCTCGATCAGGCGGGTTACCAGCTCTGGATTCGCCTTGGGCCCCGGGAAGGGTCCGGGGCTGAGGCAGTTCACCCGCACTTTGTCCTTCGCCCAATAGACCGCCAGATGTCGCGTCATGTGGATGATGCCGCCCTTTAACGCGTGATACGAAACCGGACTGGCCGGAACCACGCCCTCGTAGGTATCGGGATACGAACCCACTTGTCCATACATCGAACCGATCATGACGATGGAGCCCGGCGCATTCCGCGCGACCAGGTGGTCATGGAGCTTTCGCGCGAGCAGGAAGTAGCCCGTGGCGTTCCCCAGCACATGATTGAAATCGTCGGCCCCCACTGAATTGAGGTCTTCCGCATTGCCCGCGTGTCCGTTGTTGACGAGAATGTTGATCTGCCCCGCCACCTCGACCGCAGCATCAAATCCGCGCTCAACGGAGGCTTCATCCAAGTGGTCAAGTGCGACGCCCCAATGCTCGTTTTTGTGCGCACAAGTCAACCTTGCGGCGACTTTTTTTGCAGTTACGCCATCTCGACTGGCCACCACCACATTGGCGCCGGCTTCGGCGAGCGCATCGGCGAACGAGCTGCCCAGCAGGCCGGACGCGCCGGTGATCAAAGCCGTTTTGCCGCGGAGATCGAACTGCCGCATTACATTCGTTTCACTCATGATCCAAATTTACCCATTGTTGTTGTTCCACGGAAACGAGAACGGCCAGGGTCACGCGCAGGCTCTGGATTCCCGCCGAGAGCGGACACAGCGGCTCGCGGATTCCTTCCAACTGATCGAGGAACGCCGTCGCCTGGTGCAGGTAGAACCCGTCGCGTTCCACCGGATGTTCTGCCTCCAAATTCCATTCTGCTCCCGGTTCTTGTGCCGAATACCAGCGTTGTCCTGTCATTTCAAAACGAACCGCACCGCGTTCGCAAAGCACGGTGAACTGCAGTTCGTTCGGCGGCTGATGCTGGTTCATGGTGAGCGATCCCAACACGGCGCCATGCCGCATCATCACATGCACCGTGTCTTCGACCTCCACACCCTCGAGCACGCAATGCTCCGCATCCGCAACCAGCCGTGTGATCGGGCCGACCAGCCATTCCGCAGCGTTCAGATGATGAGGGATGCAGTCCTGGATGGCCCCCCCGCCCATCGCGCGATCAGCATAGTAAATCTCACGGTAGGCCGGTCGATGGAAAGGGAAGTTCTGCCCGCCGGTCACAATGATTTCAACCGGCTTTCCAAAGCGGCCCGAGTCCAGCGCCGCCTTCATCTCGATCAGCGCCGGAAGCCCGCGCATCATATAGCCGACACTGACATGGGTGGCTTTGCGTTCGACCAAATCGACCAGCTCATCGACCCCGGCCAATGAGATGCTCACCGGTTTTTCCAGCAGCAGATGCAGGCCCAGATCGGACAACCGCCGTGCGATCGGAATGTGATACTGAGCAGGCGCGGCAATGACCGCCGCGTTAAACGGCGCGTCAGCGAGCGCTTGGTCCAGCGACTCATACCCGGTTACGCCGTAGCGCTCGGCGACTGCCTCTCGACGTTCGTTGATCGTCTCGCAGAACGCGACATCGCAGCGGCCGCTGTTCTGGAAACAGCGCAGATGCCGTTCGCCGATCGAACCCACACCCACCACCAATATGCTGTGTTGCTTTTCCATTTTGAATCGCCACGGATTCAATCTTCACAAATCCGGTGGCTCGGCCGATTGTAGGCGACCCGTCCATGAGCGAAACCACAAAACCCATTGTCGGCGTCCTGCCGGTTTTTCAGACGCCTTATCACGAAGACGAATCGGTCGACTATGAGACCTTGGCGACCGAGATCGATTGGCTCTATGCAGCTGGAGCGGACGGAGTGGTCATGGCCATGGTGTCTGAAGTCTTGCGACTCTCCGCTGAGGAACGCGATGAGATGGCGCGTCGGTTGTGTGAGATTTCCAATCGCCGCGGCTGCGTCGTCATCAGCGTCGGGGCCGAATCCTCCCATACTGCGGCGCGTTTCGCGGCGAACGCCCAGTCGGCCGGTGCGGCTGCGGTGATGGCTATTCCACCCGTGTCGGTGGCGGTGGGACCGGCGGAACTCGAGAACTACTACCGGCGCATCTTTGAAGCGATTGATTTGCCGGTGATCGTGCAGGATGCCAGCGGCTACGTCGGGCAACCGATGTCGATCGAATTCCAAGCTGGTCTGCTCGATGAGTATGGCCCCGAACGCGCGCTGTTCAAACCGGAAGCCGCGCCCATCGGTCAGCGACTCTCCGCGCTTCGTGATGCCACCGGCGGCCGGGCAAAGGTGTTTGAAGGCACCGGCGGCATCGCCCTGGTCGATTCCCATCAACGCGGCATTGTCGGCACGATTCCAGGTGCCGATCTGATTCATGCCATCATTCCGCTGTGGCGTGCTTTGGAGCGAGGCGACCTTGAGCTCGCGAGCCGCATTCACGGTCCACTCAGTTCGCTCATCACATTGCAGAACACCTTGGACAGTTTCCTGGCGGTCGAGAAGCACCTGCTCGTGCGGCAGGGAATTTTCAAGAATCAGATCATCCGCGGACCGCGTGGATTTCATCTGGATGACGAAACCCGAACCGAAGTCGATCGCCTCTTCGATCTCGTGCTCGCGGCCGCGACCTCCGATCAACCCTAAGCTCTCAATCTCATGATCACTGACATACATAGCCATACCTGGCCGTTTCCCGAACCGTTCAGCGAAGACTTCATCCGTCAGGCCAGCGCGGCCAAGGCGGGCGAGACGGTGGATCTGACAATCACTTACGACGCGTACCGCGCAGCGGCTCCGGCCGACACGCGCACGGTTGTATTCGGAGGCAAAGCGCGGCTGGCCGGAATCTGGGTCGATGATTCCTACGTCGCGGATTATGTCGCGCAACATCCAGACACGTTGAAGGGGTTTCTCTCGGTTGATCCGACACAGGCGGGTTGGGAGGACGAACTTCGCGAGGGACATCAACAACACAGACTGAGCGGAATCAAATTGCTTCCCATGTACGCCGGCTTTCGCGTGGATGAGGAACGTCTCGAACCACTTTGGGAGTATGCGGAGAAGCACAGTCTTCCGGTGCTGCTGCACACGGGCACGACGTTCATCCAGCAGGCACCCTTGGAATGCACACTGCCGCGTTGGATCGAGCCGGTCGCCGTGCGCCATCCGGAGATTCGTTTTGTCCTGGCTCATCTGAGTCATCCCTACGAACACGAATGCGTCGTCACGATTCGCAAACATCCGAATGTATATGCGGACATCAGCGCCCTTCACTATCGCCCCTGGCAACTCTACAACAGCCTCATGCTCGTTCAGGAATACGGCGTCTGGGACAAGGTGCTGTTCGGTTCCGACTATCCCTTCACGACGGTGAACGCATCCGTTGACGGTCTGCGCAATTTGAACGGCATGCTGGAGGGAACCAAACTGCCCCGCCTCAACGAAGATGAGATCGAAAAGATGATCCACCGGGACGGCTTCGAAATCCTGGGAATCTAACCCCCTTCGACAACCCACATGCCCACCCAACAGCCACAACTCGATCTCGACCAATGCCGCGCACGCCAGAACCGGCTTCGGCAGGTCCTGGAATCTCGCCGGGCCAACCGCGCGATTCTCACCAAACCGGAACAGGTGCAATACTTCACCGGGTTCCGTCCCCACCATCTGATGGCCGCCGCCGTTTGCATCGACGCGGGCGCTTCCCTGTTGGTTGCCGCCAATGAAGAGCCCGCGCATCACGCCGCCTCGAGCGTCGTCACTTATGAGGCCCAATGGCGCTGCACATTGCGGCAGGATCAAGAGATCGCCGTCGCGAAGGTACTGAAGGAAACGCTGGGTGAAAACTCCACCACCCTTCTGGCAACGGAAGGTTCCGCCGGTACGGTAATCGTTTGTCGCGCCGCCGGTGTAAACAACTTGGACGACGTGCTCGATATCGAGCCTGACATTCTGAATCTGCGCCGCTGCAAAGATGCCGACGAACTGACGATGATTCGTCACGCGATCAGCGGAACGGAAGCGATGTATGCACGCGCCCGCGAAATCATTGAACCAGGCATCAACGAACTGCATGTCTTCAACGAACTTCAGGCCGCCGCCGTAATTGCCATTGGAGAACCGCTCACCGGCACCGGCAATGACTACCGTTCGAATTCACCCGGAGGTCCCCCGCGTGATCGCAACGCCGAAGCCGGCGAACTCTTCGTGCTCGATCTTGGCCCGGCGTACCGCGGCTACTTTGCCGACAACTGCCGGACCTTCGCGGTGAATGGCCAACCGACGGACGAACAACTCAAGGCCCGCCAAGTGATCATTTCCGTCCTCGATTTCGTGAAGGCGAACGTGAAACCCGGTTACTCCTGCACCGAGCTATTCAACGAGAGCAAGGCGCGCCTGGACGAATACCAGCCGGATTCATTCTTTCATCACCTGGGTCACGGCATCGGCCTTTATCCGCATGAGGGCCCACACCTTAATCCGTCGTGGAACGACACCTTTCGCGAAGGCGATGTATTCACCGCCGAACCCGGCCTCTATAAGGACGAACTACGCGCGGGAATCCGCATCGAGGAGAACTACGTCGTGACTGCCAGAGGGGTCGAAGTGTTGACGGAATTCCCAACGGATCTGTGAGCCGAACGAACTCTGATTAACCAGGACGCATCCGTTCCGCACTTGCACATTTGGCATCGCTACGATTCTATCCTGCGCTCTTACATTGATTGACATGAAGCGACACCTTTATCTGACTCTTATCGTCCTGACCGTTCTCTCGTTCGGTCGCGTGGAAACCCAAGCTGCCAAGAAGTGGCGTCCGAAATTGGGCATCCAGTCCTGGAGTTGCCGAAACATGAGTTTCGAGCAGGTGGTCGAGTTTGCGAAGCGGAACAAGATCAAATACCTCCAACTCATCGGCAAGCACATCGATCCGCTGGGATCCAAGGAGGAAACGCTGGCGAAGAAGAAGGTTTTGGATGAGGCCGGCCTCGTTTGCTACACCTTCGGCGTCACCCGCACCTACGACACCAAGGAGGAAAATCGTCGAATCTTCGAGTTCGCCAAGCTGATGGGGATGAAGATCATCGTCGTCGAGCCCAGGAAAATGGAACAGTGGGACAATCTTGAAGAGTTGGTGAAAGAATACGACATCCGGCTCGCCATCCACAATCACGGACACAGTTCCGTCTACGGTACTCCGGAAAAGGTCTGGAATGTCATCGGCAAGCGCGACCAACGGATCGGCGTCTGCGTCGATATCGGCCACATCAGCGGTGCGGGATTCGACGTCGCGGAGGCATTCGTCAACTACAAGGGCCGCGTGTATGACTTTCATGTGAAGGACAAGAAGGTGGAGAAATTGAAGAACGGGAAAGAGGTCATTTTGGACGTTGAGATCGGGACCGGGTCTGCCAATTACAAGGGACTGTTCACAGAACTGGCCAAGGCCAACTGGCAGGGAGTGATGTCCATTGAAACCGACAACGGTACTTTTTCTAAAAATCCGCAGCCGTTCGTCGCCAAAGCGTTGCGGTTCGTCAAATCATCAACCCGCTAGAATATTTTTCCCAACGTCGGGACACCGACGAAGACCACGACCGCGCGTTCCAACTTCGGCCGCGCGGTTTTGCGTAAAGGGCTGTCATTGGGACCCCTGAGATTTTTCCTTGGTTCAGATCCGGCCGCGCCCGCATATTCGCGCCCGCATGAGTCAGGCGTTTTCGCATCTGAAGGATCTGGATTACTCAATCGTGCAGCAATGCATGCACTGCGGGCTTTGCCTGCCCACCTGTCCGACCTACGAGAAGACCAAGCTCGAACGCAATAGTCCGCGCGGACGCATCTCCCTCATGCGCGCGATCGCCGACGGAGAGCTGGACGCCACAGCAGCATTCGGCGACGAGATGTACTACTGCCTCGGCTGCCTCGCTTGTATGACTGCCTGCCCGGCGGGGGTGAACTATGCCGAACTCTTCGAGCATGCCCGCGCGGAAGTGGAGCAAAAGCAGGTGCTGGCAAATCCAAAACGCAACCTCATCCGGAAGCTTACCATCGGCTGGCTCTTCATGGATCTCAAACGCCTGCATCTGCTCGGCCATGCCATGCGGCTTTATCAGAAGCTCGGCTTCCAGTCGCTGCTTCGGGACAGCGGAATCCTCAAGCTGCTACCCAAGCGCCTGCGGGACATGGAAGCGATGACGCCGAACGTCAACGACCACTTCTCCGCGGAACTTATTTCGGAAACGACGGTTCCGGAGTCACCCAAACGTCATCGGGTGGCGATGCTCATCGGCTGCGTGCAGGACCTGATCTGCAGCGATGCCAACGTCGATACCGTGGCGGTTCTCGCCCGCAACGGCTGCGAGGTGCATACCCCGCCGGAACAGAGCTGCTGCGGATCGCTGCACGCCCACAATGGTGAATGGGAACTAGCCCAACGGGTCGCCCGGGAGAATATCGATCAGTTTCCGCCGGACCAATACGACGCCATCATCACCAACGCCGGTGGCTGTGGCTCCCATCTCAAACACTACACCTCATTGCTCAAGGACGATCCGGATTACGTGGAGCGGGCGCACGAATGGGATGCCAAAGTGAAAGACATCCATGAATGGCTGGGAGAGATTGGAATCGACACTCCCCAAAGTGAGCAACCCGAGCTCAATGTGACCTATCACGAATCCTGCCATCTCACGCACGGCCAAAAAGTTACGGCTCAACCGCGGGCCCTGCTCAACGGAATTCCGAATCTTCAGCTCACCGAATTGCCGGAAAGCGACTGGTGCTGCGGCAGCGCCGGCATCTACAATCTGACGCAACCTGACATGGCCGACGAACTTCAGGCCCGCAAGATCGGTCACATCCGGTCCACCCAGGCGAACATCGTCGCCACCGGCAATCCCGGCTGTCTGTTGCAGCTGGTGAACGGAGCGAAAAAGGAAAACCTGCCGCTCCGCGTGGTTCATCCGATCACGCTGCTCGCCGAAGCTTATCGGCGGGAAGAGGCTTGAAGCTTTCCGGTTCCTAAACCAACCGCTCAGTCGCCGATGTGAATGTGAAGTCGGTCCTCACCGACGTGCCCGTGTTCGTTCGCACGTTCCACATGGACAAGATAATGACCGGGTTTCCGATATCGGTGAGTGAGCACGACATACCCGTCCTTCGCGAGCTGTCGGATATTGCCGTCCGACCGGGTACGCACCTTCGGACTGCCGTCGCCAAAATCCCAGATCTCCTCACCCTGAGTGTGATAGAACGCCCGGGCTTTGAAGGTGATTTCCGTGCCGGTTTTCAGATTGAATGTGGGGTGATAGGCCAGATGGAGCCGGGGCGGTTGCTCTTCGATGTTTTTCCGCGAGTAAATCTTGGCCCGCACAAAATCGTAGTCCACGCGCCCTTCGTGATCGGTGATCTTCAGCGTTGCGAAGTAGGTGCCAGGATTCGGAAAGCGCTTGGTCGTCCGAGGTCCGCTGGAACGCGTTCCATCCGCATGTGTCCATTCGAAGGATTGAATCGAAGCGGAGCTCCATGATTTGGAACCGTCGAACATCACCTCCTGGTCAGTGAATGCCACGTAACTCGGCCTCGCCACGGCGATGAGATCGGGCCGGTGTTCCTGGAGGTAGGCCTGCCAGAGGAAGGCATAGCCCTCCTGCGTCCCCCAACGGCCGGAGGGCTGACGACTCTTGATTTCGAAATGCAGATGGGTCCAACCGCCACTGCCGCCTTCCTTGCCAATCAGTCCGAGACGCTGACCGATCTTCACCCGGTCGCCCAGTCGGACCAGGGGATCGAAGGAATGCAGATGACTGTAGCGATAGTACCAGCCGCGCGAATCCAGCAGGTACATCACATCGTAGCGTTCATCGACCGGCGTGTCTTTGGCGTGTCCCGCGAGCACATTGGTTCCGAGCGAAACCACGAGGGCATCGGTGGCCGCGATGACCTCTGTCAGCGCCTCGGCCCCGCCGATGTCCAGACCGGCGTGGTAGTAAAGCTGCCGGCGCGGACGCGGGGCGACGGGTTCGTTGGAGAAGGAGGTCTGGCTCGCAAACCACTTCTGTCTCACCGGGTAACGGAACGTACCGGGGCGAATCCATTTCGATCCGCCCGGCCAGATTCGCAGACGCGCCTCGCGATCCAATTGCCAGTGATTGATGTGGCTGTTGTCCTTGAGCCCGCCCGTGATCGGGCAATCGACTTGCACGCCGCCGATCGTCACCGGCAGTTCATACAATCCGGACTGAATCGTTTTGCGCTCGCCGTTGATCTCGAGCGTGACGTCACTCCGGAAAACCTCGCCCCAGACCTTTCCGCGATGTTCCTCGACCTTGATGAGACGCACGCGGACGGTGGTTTCATCTGACACGGCGACCTCAACTGATTCGCCGATCGCCAGATCAACGGTCTTAAACAGCGGATCGAGCGGCGCGGCAGAAAGTGCAATCCGCGTGAGGAACACCAGACAGAAAAGAGAACGGAACATCCGTGGATGGTAGATGCGACGATCTGACATTCAAGGAGTGAACCGCCTTCTTGGCTGCGTGGATTTCCACACTCGATCGCGGACGGTTCTGGTTCCACCACATATCCCAAATCTCGTGGAGCTTTCCAAGCGACATTGATTCCGTCCGCTGAGCTGATAGCCTCGCGCGATGAATACACGAATTGAATTCGCGCTTCTCGTTCTGGTCCTGGTGGTCCGCGCGGCTGCCTTGGACGCTCCCTCGGGCAGTGCCGAGATTGTTCCCGCAACGGCCACGTTGGAGGAACTGTGGAACGAAGGTGAGTTTACCGAAGGTGTCGCAGTCGCGCCGGACGGCCGAATCTATTTCAGCGACATCTCGCGATCGGCGGACGAGCCCGGACAGATCCTGCGCTTCGATCCCCGGACGCGGAGAACGATTGTCTTTTCCAATCGGAGCCAAAAGAGCAACGGGCTGATGTTCGACCGCCAAGGACGCCTCATCGCGTGTTGCGGTTCGAACGGAGGAAACATGTCCCTCTGCGAAGTCTCAGCCAAAGGTGTGGTGAAGCCGATCGTGAGCAAGTACGAGCAGTGCCAACTCCTTTCGCCGAATGATCTGGTGATCACTCCAAGCGGACTGATCTATTTCACGGATCCGCGCTACATCGGGACTGAGCCGGAGGAACTGAAGGAGATGGGCGTCTATCTTTACGATCCTGCCAGCCGAAAGCTTCAGCGAATTCTCGGACCGAAGCACATCGAGAAACCGAACGGGGTCCATCTTTCACCGGACGGAAAGACTCTCTACGTCGCGGAAACCAACAACGGTTCCCGTCACGGCCCCAATCCACCGTACGAAGCCAAGGTCGGACGCATGACGCTCAATGCGTTTCCCATCAGGAAAAACGGACAGGTGATCGCCGGGAAGAAACGGGTGATCGCTGATTTTGGCAAAGAGACCGGCACCGATGGGATGACAATCGACATCAAGGGAAACATCTATGCCGCCGTTCGCATGGCGAGCAAACACGGGATCATCGTCTACAATCCCGAAGGCAAGGAATTGGCCTACATCCCCACTCCGGCGTTGCCGACGAACTGCAGTTTCGGAAATGGGAAGGAATCATCCATGCTCTACATAACGGCCGGCACCGGCCTCTATCGGGTTCAGCTGAAGATTGCGGGTTTTCATCCCGCGACTGTGCCGATCAAGTGATCGTAAAGCGGGGTTCAATCTCCGGCGTCCGCGTTTGCTTCACCCGATCCGCGGTACTCGTTGAGCTTGTTGCGAAGCGTGCGGATGCTGATGCCCAGAAACTCGGCTGCCTTGGTCCGGTTGTCGTTGCAACTGGCCAGCACTGCGAGGATGTGCTGCTTCTCGATCTCGCTCAGCGGTAACGACACGTCGCCGGAAGACGCGGGTGCGCCGGACGCTGCGGGAACCGTCGACGAAGAGGAGTTCTCCGGCGGGGGGGCAAGCCCGAGATGAACGGCGTCGATGAGGTCGCCGTCTCCGCCCAGGATGACAGCCCGTTCGATCACGTTCTGGAGTTCGCGCACATTGCCCGGCCAGTTGTGTGTCTTCAGCGCATTGGTGGCACCGGGACTGAATCCCTGGATTCGCACCCCGTGTTTGCGGGCGAAGCGTTTCAGGAACTGATCGGCCAGAAACGGGACATCACCGATTCGTTCGCGCAACGAGGGCACGTGGATCGGCACGACGTTGAGGCGGAAGAACAGGTCCTGCCGGAATTCCTTCCTCTCCACGCTTTCCTCCAGCCGCCGGTTCGTGGTGGCAATGACCCGCACATCCACCTTGATCGTGCGGTTGCCACCCACGCGCTCGAGGTCGCGTTCCTGCAATACGCGGAGCAGTTTGGCCTGCACGGTGGGGGCGACCTCGCTGACTTCGTCCAGCAGGATCGTGCCGCCGTGGGCAAGTTCGAACCGGCCCTCACGTTTGCTGGTCGCACCGGTGAAGGCCCCTTTCTCGTGACCAAAGAATTCGCTCTCAATGAGGTTCTCCGGTATGGCCGCGCAATTGACCTTGATGTAAGGACCGTTGGCGCGCGGGCTCTGGGCGAACAGGGCCCGGGCGACGAGTTCCTTGCCCGTACCACTCTCGCCCTGAATCATGACCGTGGCCTCGGTGCGGGCGACGCGGCGGATGAGATCGCGCAGTTTCTGCATCGCCTCGGAGTTTCCCAGCAGCTCGGTTTCGGAGGGTTCTTCCGCTTCGCGGTTCAGGTACCGGTTGACCTTTACCAGCTGATTGAAATTGGCGGCCTTGTTGAGCGTGACCTCGAGCTGCTCAAAGGAGAACGGCTTGATCAGATAATCGAAGGCGCCGTTGCGCATGCAGTTCACGGCCGTCTCAATCGAGCTCATGCCGGACATCATGATCACCAGCGGGCTCTCGGGGCGTTCCTGCAGCTCGCAGAGAAATTCGTAGCCGTCCCCGTCGGGCAGGTTCACGTCGGAAATGAGCAGGTCGAAGGAATCGTTGGCGAGAAATTGCCGGGCCTTCTCAATGGTATCCGCGGAGGCCACATCGTAGCGGCGGCGGCGCAGCTGTTGTTCGAGATTCTTTCGAACCACCAGCTCGTCTTCGAGAATGATTACTTTTTCAATTGGCATGTCGCGCGTAACGCCGGGCGACAAAATGCGGTGGTGAAGAAGTTTCTGCGGACGCGGGCTGGCTGGTCAGAGCCGGGCCGGGATTAGAGGCTGGGACATTTCTTTCGATCGATTCTTTTCCGGTCACTATCGATTTCATCATCAGGTCCAGAGTCTGTTGCAGCAGTGCTGATACATCCGGGTTCGCGCGTCGTTCTTCCTCGGGCAGATTCCGCCACCATTGTCGCCATCGGCGTAACGCATTTAGGGACATGTCCAGACGACCGGGCAAGGTTTTTCTGGCCAACGCGGCCTGTTCATCCGGATCGGCGACCTCCGCGGTGGTGCCAAAGAGACGGAGCGCTTCGTAGCAAAGGCTGCGGTGATGTTCGAGGTCCCGCATGAGATCCGCGATGTTCATGCGGCGGGTTTCTGCTCGGGTGCCTGGGGATCTGCGGCGGCAGCCGGGCCGGTGGTCGCCGGTGCGCCCCCAACGGCCCCAGCCGCATTGTCGGCGGGTTTTTCAGGGTTGGGTTTGACAACGGGCGGTGGCTCGGGGGGCGGCGCACCGGGCAATCCCCTCGGGCGGTCGGGCGAGGACCCTATCAGTATGGCTGCCGATCGCTCAGCACCCACCTGCCAGTTCAGGAAACCGTGTCGCCATTTGGCCATGTCCACGATGGCGGTCAGGCTCGGTGGCGATTTGTCGCTCAACTCAGTCTTGCGCGCAACGATACTCGCGTAGATCTCGCCGGCCTTCCCTGGGGATCGCAGGCGTTCGAAGACGAGCCCCATCTGATACCAAGCGGGCAGCTGCCACTCGACGGAATTGTTGAGTTTGGCGAGATTTTGATAGATCTCCAACGCACTAAGATAATCGCCTTCCTTGTAGAGTTCGTTCGCGATGGTGTTCCCGGTGCGCTGCTTCCAATAGATCCATTTTCCTGGATCACTGGCGGCGAGCGATTTCTGAGAGTTCAGCAACAGCAGGACTTCGTCGAGTGCTTCCGCATTGCGATCCTGTTTTTTTAGGGCATCGGAAAGCATGTACCGAATCTCGGGCACCTCTTCGTGCTGCTTGTGCTGGGCGAGGAACCGACGGGCCGTCGGGATCAGCGAGATGTAATCGCCACCGCGGCGCAGCGACTGGATCTGTTTGTAGTGGATCCGTGGTTTGTCCAGCATATCAGTCTTGAGGGCCAGCAGACGTTCATAGAAGTTCGCGGCCATGGCGTAGTCGCCAAACTGATAGTAGGTATCCGCGATCTCCGCCTGCGCTTTCAGGACCAGGGTCTGATAGTATTCTGTGTCGCCATCGCGCAGTTTGAGCGAGGTGGAAAGGACGGCATAGAATTTCGACAGAGCCAATTCCTTGAGTCCCATTTCGCGTTGGATCATGCCTTGGCGAAGCAGGGCTTCAGGGACGAGCATGTCGTCCCGATAGCGGTCGACGAATTGCGAAAAGATCTGATACGCACGCAGGGTCTGATGTTCCTGCTGGGCGGCCAGACCAAGTTCGTAAAGCCCCTGCATCTTGACTTCCTGGGGTGCGTCCACTGTTTCGAGCAGACTCACAAGATTGATGATCGCGCGCATGGCGTTGGTGCTCTGACGTAGTTCCCGGGCCACCCGAAGCTCAGACCAATGCCGCTTGACCTGCCACGCCTCATTGGTGGCCGCCGGCGCGTTTGTGTGCAGCAGGTTGGTGCTGTGGATGAACTCTTCGGTGGGGTGAAGTTTTAGATCGTTGATCGTGTGCTGCGGCTTGGCTTCCGGGCGCACGACCGTGCGCATGTTCTCATCCACGAAATTGTTCAACGCTTTCGTGGCAACATCGGACTCGGAGGGCGGAGCGACGGGCGGTTTCGCGGGGGGCTGATTCGATTCGGCGGCGGACAGAAGAATCGACAAGGAGAACAGGGCGATGAGGGTAAGGGTTGTTTTGATCATGCGCTGTTCGGGCTCACGGTGAAACCTGCGGTGGACTGAAGGGGACCAGATTGTTTGTCACGACATGTCTGCTGGCATTGTTAAAATTGTTACCGAGAAAGAATGGCACGAGGGAACGGAGCCGGGTGTTCCGATCCCGTCGTCGACGCTCTGCGTCGAACGCCGCCATTGGGGGGCGCGGAGATTCAACGACCGTTACCTTCTGCTCTCTGAAAACTTCGACCGGAGCGGCCAGGACAGAGATGGCCGGGTGCAGGGCGGCGGGTTTCACATCGATCGGATCATTCTGGGAGACGGGCGGAGGGAGCGGATCTTCTTCGTCGCTTGCATCCTTCGCGGCGGGTTCCGGATTTGGTGCGGTCGCCATGTCCACTTCTTTGGCATCCATCGCGTCTGGATCATCCACGATCAGCGGGGGCAGCAGCAATCGGGCTTCGGGAATGCTCAACAGGCGCTTGGGTTGGTGGCGGAGGGTCATGGGTCCGTGCAGCCGCAGGTAGTCCAGGCTGTGATCCACATTCGTGCGATAGGACAGCACGCGCACACTGAATGCCCGCATCACTTCCTCAATGTTTTGCGCCGAGACGTTGGCAGCCGACAGGAGGCCGAGTAAAAACAGGAGGGCAAGGTGCCCGGTCTTTAGCGGTCGGTACTTCATGATTGATGGCTTGCGAACCACACTGGCTGGTATATCGGCAGACTTGGTGCGGGGCTTTAGTCCGACTCCTCCGGGGAGTTTTACTCTCCCTTCAGAATGCCGCCTCAAGTTCGCGGCGAGAATGCCGATGAGAAGTCAATGTTGGTTGCCACGCACGAATCGGTGTCCGATCTCTCCAGATTGGGAGATCACGCAATCGACGCCCGTATCGCCCAGTGCGGACGACTCCCTTCGCTGGACAGCATCAACAGCGCCCTGAACAAGCTCCTGAGCAATGAGGATGGTTACGGCACCGAGGTGTCGGATCTCATCCGGCGTGATCCCAGTCTGACCGCGCGGTTGCTGCGACTTGTGAATTCGGTCTATTTCGGTCTCCCTTCCGCAGTCGAGCGGATCGACGAAGCGGTGCTCTATCTGGGGGTACGCCAGATTCGTCAACTGGCGATGGTCACGCCGGTCATTGCCGATTTCCAGAAACTGACCGGCGACACGCCATTTCATTGGAAGGAGTTTTGGCGACACTGCGTGGGAACTGCGTTGATCGCCAGCGAACTGACGACGAGTCCGGAGGGCGAGGAAGACGAGGTGGAATACATCTGCGGCCTGGTGCACGATGTGGGCAAGATCGTCATGGCCTCAGTGTTTCCCGATCATTTTGTCGAGATTCATCAACGCATGACGCCGCATCGTTCCCTCATTGAATTGGAGACGGACATTCTTGGAATCGACCATGCCGAACTCGGCGCTCGTTATCTTTCGAATCAACAACTGCCCGAGACCATCGTACAGGCCACCCGTTATCATCATTCCCCACATGAAGCCGGCGACTTCGCGCGTTCGGCGGCGGCGGTTGCACTGGGTGATCTTTGCATCCGTTCGTCAGGGCTCGGTTTCAGCGGCAATCTCACCCCGGCGAGCCCCGAGAGTTGGCGCGAATCGTCCTGCTGGGAACAGCTTGGGACGGATAGCGCAGAGGAAAAACACGTGCTCATTTCTCGCACGACCGAACGCATGGGGCGCGTCAATGGCATGCTTGACTGCATCCTGTAGTGAAATCCCAGTCTCCGAAATACGTATTATTCCCCTCTGTTCAGCCATTCTCTGCTCCGATAAGGTGCGCTACACTGAGCTTGTGAATTCAGCCCGGTGCGATCGTATCGCGACCACTACGGCCTCGGACGGGCAATTTTCGGATACGCCAAGATGTTATGCCGCCGTGGCTTGGGGCGGGTGCGGACCGAACGCGGGGGAGCCAAAGTGTTTCTCCGACCTGGAGCCGTCGATCAGGAAGTTTTCGACGAGGTGTTTATCGACAAAGAATTTGAGCTGGAGGTCGATGCGACCAACCCAGATTCATTCTCGATGCCGGGGCACACATTGGCTTGTCGGCCGTCTATTTTGCCACCCGCGATCCGCAGGCGACCGTGGTCGCGATCGAACCCGAGGCTGCCAATTTCAAGATCCTTTGTCGCAACGCCCGCGAGTATCCGAATATCAAACCAATTCAGGGTGGGCTATGGAAAGGGAGGGGGCAGCTGGGAATCGCCAATCAGGGGGCCGAATCCTGGGGGTTCCAAGTGAGTGAAAACAGTGACGGAGAGACTATCCCCGCTTTCGGAGTGCGCGACATCATAGATCTCTTCGGAGTTTCCAAGCTCGACATCCTCAAGCTCGACATCGAAGGCTCCGAGGTGGAGGTGCTCAGCCAGACCGACAGCTGAATCCATACTTGTGGCACGATGATCATAGAACTCCATGACCGTTTCCGCCCCGGTTGCTCCGACGCCCTGACACACGCGCTGGCAGACTACCAATTCGAACGGGGCGAGGCTGGCGAGAAGACCATCATTTCCGGGCTCACGAAACGCAGCACCACAACATGACCTACCAACTGTCCCGCCGCCCCCCTTCAATATCCTCGACCCGCGTCGCCGCGGGTTGAAATTTCGATAAAGATCCTTCCCCACAGTGCCGATGAAGACACTGTGACGACTGAAACCTTTGCTCCCCGATCGACCTGTCCGAGCCAGCTGGACTCGCTCGAAAGTGAACTGACGGAGTGCTGGGATGCCATCTTTCAGGAAATCGACAGCGGCGAACTGGAACTTCCCCTGATGCCCCGCAACGCGCAGGAAGTCATCTGCCTCGCGAACGATCAGAATGCCGACCTCGCTGACCTCGCGGCTGTGATTCAACGCGATCAAGATCTGGCCGGGCAGGTTCTTCGCTTCGCGAATTCCGCCACCTTTGACAGTGGTCAGACCGTCTCCTCACTGCAACAGGCCGCCAGCCGGCTGGGCGTCGAATTCATCGCCAATGCAGCCTTGGCCATCACCTTGAAGAGTGACTTTTTTCGAATTCCGGAACTGGAGACAGTCGCCACTGATATCTGGAAACACGCCCTTGCCTCCGCCTTCTACGGTCGCGAGATCGCCTGCGTCAAGCGTTGCAATGTTGAATGCCAGTATCTCTGTGGGCTGCTGCACACGATCGGCAAACCCGTCGGTCTCAAGCTGCTGTCCAGTATGAAAAAACGCGGGCAGATCACGCTTCCGACGGACGATCTCGTACGCCTCAGCGAGGCCGCTCACTCCCAGATCGGAACCCGTCTGGCTCAAAACTGGGGTCTCCCCAAACAGGTGATCTACGTTTGCCAGTGGTACCAATCCCCTGGTCTGGCAGAAGAATTCCAGGATGAAACCGCGATGACTTACCTCTCCGATCTGCTCGCCCGCCAGGTGTTGAATCCCGACCGTGTGGACGAGGAAGCTCTCCTGGCAGACGGAGTGTTTGAGCAACTCAACCTCTGTCCCGATGAAGTCGCCGAACTTTTTGAGCGCGGCGCGGAAGTCGGTACAATGGTGAATTCAATGAACCCATGAGCGATTCCGAAACATCCGATCTGGCGATCATTGGTAGCGGCCCCAGCGGTCAACAGGCGGCGATGTCATCGCACCGTCGGCGCTTGCCGCCGCCTCAATGGAACAGGGTCGCCGCCCGGTATGCCATGCGCCCGGCACGGATCCCGGCCTTGCGTTCGATCTCGTCCCCATCGGTGTGTATGCGATTCCCGAGATGGTCAGCGGCGGCCTTACCGAAGAACAGGCGCGCTAGCCTGACGCAACCGGCAAAGGATTCAGATACCTCGCCGGACGTGCCCGTCGAACGCGGTGATCTCTGCGCCGCCTGACCATCCCCCCTCTCGTTCCCAAGCTCCGAACCCATTAAGCGGACCTCGATCCAATGACTTGAAGAATCGGGAACTCCATTCAAGCTCAGTGGCGTGAAAGCCCCACCAATTCCAAGGATTCAAAACCGTCTAATTGTTCTGCTCGCGGGATTCCTTCTGCTTTCGAATACCTGGCAGCTGCGCGCGGCTGATTCAGCTCCGCGCGTGGAACTGGTTCCGATCCAGATTGAGCGCAGCGTCGTTCTGCGCCGTGAGGCCAAAAGTGAGGACGGATCTTACTGGATGCATCCGCGTGCCGCCGCGATTCCCGGGTCCAAGCCGACCGTGGTCATGGTCCTCTCCCGCATCCTTGGTCGCTCAGATTTCTACTCCGGTCTGCACATCATGCAGTCCGAGGATCAGGGGAAGACCTGGCAAGGTCCCGACGGCCCGAAGAATCTCGGGTGGGTGAAAGACGGGGAGGTAAACATCGCCGTCGCCGACGTGACGCCTGGTTGGCATGCCGCGAGTGGTCGACTCCTCGCAATCGGAGCCCAGGTCCGGTACAGCCCCAAAGGGAAACAACTTGAGGATCAACCCCGCGCACATCAGACCGCATATTCAGTCTTCGATCCCGGTGAATCCAGCTGGACGAAATGGCAGACACTGGAATTCCCGAAAGACGGACAATTCAATTTTGCCCGCTGCGCCTGTGCCCAATGGTTGGTCGAAGCGGACGGCAGCCTGCTGCTTCCCTGCTACATCGGTTACGGCACGCACAAGCCTTTCTCCAGCACCGTGGTTCGTTGTCGCTTCGATGGAGAAAAACTGAGCTATGTCGAACATGGAAACATTCAGGAACTCGACGTCAAACGAGGCCTCTACGAACCCTCCCTGATCCGACATCAGAACCGTTACTTCATGACCATGCGCAACGATCTGCGCGCCTACGTCAGTAGCAGCGAGGACGGCTTGAACTTTGAAACCCAGAAGGTCTGGACCTTTGACGACGGGAAGGAACTGGGCAGCTACAACACCCAGGCGCATTGGGTGCAGGTTGGAAGCGGACTCTTTCTCGTCTACACCCGACGGGGCGCGAACAACGATCACGTCGTGCGCCATCGCGCGCCGCTCTTCATCGCCCAGGTCGATCCCCAGCGACTCGTGGTAATCCGCTCCAGCGAAAAAATCCTCGTTCCTGAGCGCGGTGCCACCCTGGGCAACTCCGGGGTCGCGGTGATCAATGCCAACGAATCTTGGGTCACCGTCTCGGAGGCAAACATCGATCGTCGCGAAGCGGTTGCGCGGGGGGCGGATGGTAGTTTGTACGTCGTGAAGGTTACGGCTGAGTAGAGGCGGTATGTTCAGGCAACAGACATTCATGACCGTCACCCAACACGAAATGGAATGCGACGTCTTCGTCGCCGGCGGTGGTGCCGCCGGCGTACCTTGCGCGCTCGCTGCCGCCCGATGCGGTGCCCGGGTGATTCTCTGTCAGGATCGTCCGGTCCTCGGAGGAAACGCCTCGAGCGAGGTGCGAATGCATGTCGTCGGCGCGAATGGAACCGGGAGTTCTGATCGCGGGGCACCGCTGGAAACCGAGGCCCGCGAGGGCGGCATCATCGAGGAGATTCGGTTGGAGAATTGTGTCCGCAATCCACAGCGTTCCGCTTCCATGTTCGATCTTATCCTCTACGAGAAATGTCGTGCCGAACCCAACCTGACCCTGCTTCTCAACACGACGGTCGTCGGGGTTGAAAAGTCTGAGAGTCGAATCGTTGCGGCGATTGCCGAGCGACAGAGTACCGAGGATCGATTTTGTATCGCTGCCAAAATCTTTGTGGATTGCACCGGTGACGGCCGGCTTGGCTTCGAGGCCGGGGCAGGTTTTATGGAAGGCCGCGAATCGCGCGAACAGTTCGGTGAAACCCTGGCCTTGGATGCTTCGGACAATCAGCGGCTGGGCTCGACCATTCTTCTCCAGGCGCGACGCCACGAAACCGCGATGCCCTTCGTTGCGCCCGATTGGGTCCGGGAGTTCTCGCAAAAAGATTTACGGCTACGGCTCTATGCGAATCCGGGAGAGGAAAAGCCCAGCCACGAATACGGCTACTGGTGGGCCGAATGGGGCGGCACTCTCGATACCATCAAGGACAACGAACAGATTCGCGACGAGCTGCTCGCGATCGCGTTGGGAATCTGGAATCACCTCAAGAACGGGCCCAAGGCCGATACGTTCCAAGCCGAGAACTGGGCTCTCGACTGGATCGGATTTCTGCCAGGCAAACGCGAAAGCCGACGATTCATCGGGCGCCACATTCTCACGGAACATGACATATTGGCATCCCGTGAGTTTGCCGACGCGATCGCCTACGGCGGCTGGTCGCTGGATCTTCATCCTCCGGCGGGAGTGGACGCGCCGGAAGATGAACCCTGCGTTCAACATGCCGTTCCGTATCTGTATGACATCCCGCTGCGTAGCTGCGTGTCCCGGGACGTGCCCAATCTCATGTTTGCTGGTCGCAATATTTCCGCCACCCACGTTGCATTCTCATCGACCCGCGTCATGGCAACCTGTGCGACCGTCGGACAAGGAGTCGGGACAGCCGCCGCACTGTTCGTCGAAAATCGCGTCGCCCTCATCGACGCCGAAGAAAATCCGGCATTGATCAAAAAGATTCAGCAGCGATTGCTATGGGATGACGCCTACCTTATCGGAAAATCCGCGACACCCGATACCACTGCCCGCGCGCGAATCACCGCCAGCAGCGGGTCACCCGAACCCATTCTGACTGGGCAGACACGCAGCGTGCACGGACGCACCGGTGCTCCCCCAGATCGGGCCAAGCCCGGAACGCACCGCTGGCAGTCGGACGCGGAGGCAGGGCTACCCGCGTCTCTCACTTTCGAATGGGATGAGCCCAGCATGATCTCAGAGATCCAACTCGTGTTCGACACCGGCATGCATCGGCACCTCACGCTGAGTCACCACGACGGCTACACCGAAAAGATGATGTGGGGCAAACCACAGCCAGAGACCGTAAGGGACTACACGATCGATGGCCTCGTGGATGGGTGTTGGATTCAAGTCGTGACGGTGAGCGGCAACTACCTTCGTCTCCGGCGCCATCCCCTGGGTTCCTCTGAAGCGAACACGTTCACCGCCATCCGAGTCACGGTTCAAGCCACCAACGGTCTCGACCATGCCCGGATCATGGAAATTCGCCTGAGCTAACCCGGAACGATGGAGTTGAAAAACTCAAGAGCCATCCTTTGGTGGTTGCTCTGAAAGGCAGTCTGCGGGTCAACCCGAGCGAGCGGTTTCCCTTTATCGAAGTCAGGCCCGCACGCGGGAACGTCTGGGGCTACCGGGCAATTTCGGCGTTCTGTTGCATGCAGCCGATCGCCCACATGAAGCAGAACCACCCCGTGGACGCCGGATCTATCGGGACGACCAATGACTGTGTCCAAAGACTTCTGCCCCACGGCAGCAGTGGAGCGTCCGCCGTGAAACGAGAGATGTGAGGTAAGATCGAGACAAGGATTGAGAAGCCGGCGATCTGCCAAATGACACCTGTCGCAGCACAATTACCGTGGCCAGAGGATTTTGGGCTGTTCGCCACCACGCTTGATTCGTTGCATCGTTGCAAATGGCCTGCACCCCGTTAGCATCCGCGCAGTCCATGGGAATCAAAGGCAGCCTCAACGTGATGATGTTTCTGGAATACGCGGCCAAGGGCCTGTGGTTTCCGCTCGCATCCGTGTTCCTCACCACCTCCGTCATCAATGGCGGTCTCGGATTCACTCCTGATCAGAAGGGTTGGATCATTGGTATCCCCGTCGCGATCGGCGCTACCTGTGCGCCCTTCATCGCGCGGCTCTGCGACAAACGATTCGCGACTGAGAAGTTTCTCGCGATCCTGTTGTTCTTCGTCGGCGTCTTCAAAATCGTCACCGCTCAGCAGACCTCCTTCCAGGCCTGGCTGGTCCTGACAATCGTATTTTCAATCCTCTACGTGCCCACGATCGCGCTGACGAATTCGCTTTCAATGTCCCACCTGAAAGATCCGAAGAATGAATTTTCGCGAGTTCGGGTATGGGGAACGGTCGGCTGGATCGCGGTGGCGTGGGTATTCCCGATGATCTGGCTGCAGTCCGGATTGCAGTTCCAGTGGCTCCCTCCGTTCCTGAAAGGAAGCCTCCGGTCGGATGCCACCGCGCGCATGTTGGACTCGGTCACGATCGCCGGCGTCGTCTGCATCATCTACGCCCTCCACTGCTGGATCGCCCTGCCGCACACACCGCCAAAGGCTCGGGACAAGAAGATCGATTTAGGGGAAGCATTCTCAATGTTTCGGCACAAGTCATTCACCGTGCTCATGATCGTCGCCCTGCTTCTCAGCGTCGTGCATATGATTTACTTCATGCAGATGGGCTCGTTTTTGAGAACTGCCGGGCTGGGATTGGCGGACGTTATGCCCGCGATGAGTCTCGGACAGTTTTCGGAGATTCTCATGTTGGTCATACTCGGTCCGTTGCTCGCCAAACTTGGTTTCCGATGGACCATGGCGATCGGGGCGGGTTCGTTTGCACTGCGCTATTTCCTCTTCTCGCTGGACCTTCCGGTCTCGGCCTATGTCGCGGCCCAGTTTCTTCACGGCATCTGTTTCGGATGCTTCTATGCCTCGGCGTTCATCTACGTGGATCGCCTGGCACCGGTCACCGCCCGCCATTCGGCGCAGGCCCTGTTCGGGTTTGTCATGTATGGACTGGGCCCGCTGATTGCGGTGCAGGTAAACAGCATGTTGGCCGCATCAGCGAGCAAGACCGACGGCAGTCTGAACATGGCGGGATACAGCTTCTACTGGGAATGGACCGCCATCATCGCGCTCGTTGCAACTCTCGCCTTCGCTTTCTTTTTCACTGACGAAACCGCGCCGGAACCCACCCCAGCTCCGGCCGCATAAACCCATCTACAAACATGAGAGAAACCATTCGCATCGGAGTCCTCGGACTGCACCACGACCACATCTGGGACAACCTGAAGGAACTGACCCCGTTGAGAAACGGACGACTGGTGGCGGCTGCGGATCCGAACGAGGCACTGCGCCGTCAGGCCAGTGGCGAGTATGGCTGCGCGGTGTATGAAGGGTATCAGAGTCTTTTGGAATCCGATCAGATCGACGCCGTCTATATCTATGCCAGCAATCGGGAAGGAGCGGAGCTCGCAGTCCAGGCTGCCAAACACGGCAAACATGTGATGATCGAGAAGCCCATGGCCGCCGACCTCGCCGGTGCCGAGGCCGTGCTCAAGGCCGCCGAAACCCACAACGTCCGGCTCATGATCAACTGGCCCTTTGCCTGGTGGTCACAGATGCAGCACGCCATTCGGGTCGCGCAGGCGGGCGAGATCGGCCGTCTTTGGCAGGTGAAGTACCGGGCCGCGCATCAGGGTCCGGTCGAGATGGGTTGCACGGAGTATTTCTCCAGGTGGCTTTTTGACGATCACCTGAATGGCGGCGGCGCGCTCATGGATTATTGCTGCTATGGATCCGTCCTTTCGCGGGTGCTCCTGGGGCAACCGGCAAGCGTCATCGGGATGGAAGCCAAGCTGTGCAAAACCGATCTTCCGGTGGAAGACAATGCCATGCTGGTGATGCGCTACCCCGGTGCGATGGCCACCTCCGAAGCGTCTTGGACCCAGATCGGCAAAATGAGTTCTTACCTCACGACGATCTACGGAGAAGCGGGCACCCTCCTGGTGGAACCTCGCGCGGGCGCAAAACTTTTCAAAGCCACCAACGAGGACGAAACAGGATCCGCAATCCATGTCCCCGAATCCGCTCCTGAATTAAGATCCGCGAGCGCCCATTTTCTCTGGGGCATTGAGACCGGCAACCCTTACCAGGCACTTTGCGATCCGGCGATGTGCCGCGACGCCCAAGCCATTCTGGAATGCGGACGCACCGCCGCCAAAGAGCGCCGCGAGGTGGATCTCACCTGAGTGTTGCGAGCCCGATGCCGGTGTCGGCGCAACCGGGTACGATGGGCGGCGACGTGACATCGAATTGTTGAACCGTCGATTCCAGGCAATCGACAAATCCTCAAGGGGAACTCCGGCTGTGATCGAAGCGGCGGATCTGATTTTCCCCAAGGATCTGATGAAAACGTTGGCGCGGAATTTCCGAATTTTGGAACAGAACGTATTCCGGTGTCACCGACAGTGCGAGCAACTGCCTCATCACCGGCATCCCGAAGGGACGTTACGCGCTTCGCAGTTGGAACGAACCGGGCGGCAGCACGCGGCCGGAACTGGTCGTGTCGGGCAACTCGTTAAAGCGAGTCGCCGTGAACGTCCGCGAACAACAGCCCGCGCGCCGACACCTGAACAAGTTCAGCAAACCCTACCGCGAGAAATACTAATGTTTCGCTCGATAGGATCGAAGCTGTTTGCCGTGATGGCGGTGCTGATCCTGGGGTTCATATTGCTGCCCCTCTCGATCGGCGCCAACTTGGTGCGAGATTTTGCCACCGAAGAGATCTCCCAGGAACTGACCGCGGCGCGGGAAGGATCACTTCTTCCCGCGTTTCTTTCGTTTGGATTGGGCGGTTCCCTTCTTCTTTGCCTTCTTCACCTTGGGCGGGCCGTAGGTTTCCAGCATGGCGCCATCCACCTTCGCGCGGTCATCCTTGTTTTGGAGGGCGACGAGCATGGGGTCGCCGGTTTGCTTCATCCATGATTCCAGACGCTCACGGTATTCCTGAATTCGCTGCTGATGGTCAGGGTGGCCGATGAGGTTGTTGAGGCAATCGGGATCGGTCTCCAGATCGTAGAATTCCTCCGGCATCCGCAGACGGAACAGGTCGATCCGCGCGGCGATGTCGGGGTCGGTCTTTGCTGCCGCAGCCATCGCGGCGAAGGTTTTGCCTTCGTTATTGTTGCGGTAGATGTGCCTTCCATCGCTGAAGGGGTTGTAGATGTATCCAAACTTCGCGTCCTGCACACAGCGCATGGGAACACCGTCGTTGCCGGCCTTGCTGTCAATCTGGCTGAACATGAACCGGCGTCCTGATTGTGGCTTGCCGTGCAGCAGTGGAAGGATGCTGCTACCGTCCCGGCGCTTCGGACCCGATACGCCCGTGATTTCGAGAAAGGTCGGTTTGAGATCAACCGGCGAAACGAAGTGGGTATCGTTCCGGCTTCCCGCCTTGACGGTTCCAGGCCAGCGAACGAGGAACGGCGTTCGTGAACTGTGGAACCAGACGTTGCACTTGGCGAACGGCACGGCGATGCCATTGTCCGACATGAAGACGACGATGGTGTTGTCGGCCTGTCCGGATTCGTCCAGCGCCTGCATGACCCGGCCGAAGGTGTCATCCAAACGGCGGGTGGAGTTTTGGTAATGCGCCAACTCCGCGCGCACGCCAGGCAGATCAGGAAGAAAGCCCGGGACTTCGACTTCCTCTGGCTGGTAGGTCCGGCTGGGCATTGCCGCCCCCTTGGTGAGTTTCTCCGGATCGCAGTAGGGTCGATGCGGATCGTGGGAATTAACCATGAAATAAAACGGTTTCTTCTCGTCGCGGCAGCGTTTGAAGAAAGCGATGCAATGGTCGTAGTAGATCTGTGGATTCCGGCCGTTCCCCAGTTCCTTTTGATCGAACGAATAATCCCACTTCATCGACTTCACCGGGGTCGAATGCCCGACCTTGCCCAGAATTCCCGCCAGGTAGCCGGCTGACTGAAAGGCGGTGGCGATGTCCGGGGTGCCAGGTTTGGCCGGCATGAAACCCATCGCTCCCGAGTTGTGGCTCAGCAGGCCGGTGGCAATGACCGCGCGACAGGGAGCGCAGATCGCGACGTTCACGTGTCCGCGATTGAAGAGCATTCCCTGCGCCGCAAAGCGATCCAGATTTGGTGTCAGGTCAGCGACCTTGCCGCCATAGACGCCGAGTGACTCCGCATGCAGGTCATCGGCGGTAAAGAGCAGCACGTTCGTCCGCTGCGCCGCACTCACGCTGAAAACGAATCCGAGCAGGATCCCGAGAATTTTTAATTGCATGGCGGAAGTTCGACTCCTTTGCGGGGTGATGGCAAACCCATTCTCGTCTCCCCTCGCTGACAGCGCAGCTATTTCCCGATGCAGAATTGACTGAAGACTTTGTCGAGCAAGTCCTCAGTCGAGGTCTTGCCGACGATTTCGCCGACGGCATTGACGGCGATGTGGAGATCCATGGCCGCAAGCTCCAGGGTGAGATTCTGACGCAGAGCCTCGATGGTCTTATCCGTGGCCGCCCGGGCACGACGCAATGCATCCTGATGTCGGGAGTTGATCATGATCTGCAGATTCTCTGAGCTGATGTCGCCCGACCAGACGCGGGCCTTCAGCGCGTCCTTGAGAGCTTCAATGCCGTTTCCGTCCACGCACGACACGGACACCGCTTCCCGATCGCGCGGGGCGGGGAGAATGAGCTTCGTTTCGAGATCGCACTTGTTCCGAATCAGCAACCGTCGATCACCGGCAAACTGCTCCAGATGACGGGTATCCTCTTCGGTCAGGGCTTCGCTGTTGTCGACAATGTGCAGAATGAGTTCGGCCTTCTGCCAGGCATCGTGACTGCGGCGAATCCCCTCCTGCTCGATCTCGTTCGACGCTTCGCGCAGACCCGCAGTGTCGACGAAGATGACGGGGATACCACGGATATTGGCGGTTTCCTCGATCGTGTCCCGGGTGGTTCCGGCGATGGTCGAAACGATGGCGCGTTCGTGTCCCAGCAGATGATTGAGCAGACTCGACTTTCCGGCGTTGGGTCGGCCGACGATCGCAGCGCGAATACCGCGTCGAAGAATCTGTCCTTCGCGCGCTGTCTTCAACAGTTCGTCCATGAACGCCGCCCCGTCTTCCAGGCGCGCGATCAGCCCGGCCATCGTTTCTGGAGCGATATCCTCATCCGGGAAATCGATATGCGCCTCGACATGCGCGAGCGTCTTCAACAGCTCTTCGCGAAGTTCCTCGATCCGGCGGGAAAGTTTGCCGGCCAGCTGCTCGTTCGCAGCATCAAGGGCGAGTTCTGTTCGTGAATGAATCAGGTCGGCAACCGCTTCCGCCTGGGCCAGATCGAGTCGACCATTCAGGAACGCGCGCTTGGTGAACTCGCCCGGTTCCGCACTCCGGGCACCGCTGGCGAGCGCGGCTTCGAGAACCAGTCGGGTCGTGAGAATCCCCCCATGGCAGGTGATCTCGATCACATCCTCCTTGGTGAAGGTGCGGGGCGCGCGCATGACGGCAACCATGACTTCATCGATCCGGCGACCGTCTTGTTCGATGTGGCCGTACTGGATCGTGTGCGAAGCCGCGGCACTCACCGCCGCGCCGTTCGCCGCGCGAAAGCAACCATCGGCGACTGCGATGGCTCGGGTGCCAGAAACACGAATCACCGCGAGACCGGCTTCGCCGACGGGCGTCGCGATTGCGGCAATGGTATCGAAATCACTCATCAGGTTTTCGGATGACAGGACCGAGATTCCGCGATCAGCGGACTAACGACAGGAGCCGACGGCATTCTCCGAATTGCGTCCCTCCAGGAGCATGCGCGCCTTCTGGTAGCTTTTCTTGTGCAGAAAATGGAGAAGTTCCGGATCGGCATTCTTGGGAAGTTCCTTGGTCAAGGCGTCAAGCCCCTGGAAATGTTCGAGCAGGTTCGGCTTTGGGTCGGCAGTCTGAATGGTAGCCAATGCCTGCTCCATGTTCTGAAGCGCGGTCAGGATTTTCTGCTCTGTCTCGGTCATGGGCGATTAATACCTCATGCCCCGGCGCGAACCAAGCCGGCGATTGTCGCCAGGTACGCCTTAAGTGAGGGAAAGATGATCCTGTCCTTTCCCATGTAGCCTGATTGATCAGGTCGCCCACTCGGGCGGTTGAACGGCACGGCAATTCCCTCAGTTACGAATGTACTCATTACCACCGGGCACGGCGGCGCGACCGAGATCTTCAATCACGGCGCATTTGAAATCCATTTCCGAAGCAGAACGGTCGGTTCCTCGCGATGGGTCAGCAGAAAGAAATGATTGGCGCTGTCGATGATCTCAACCCTTCTCGATACAGGCGTAGGCGTTGTGATTGTGGATGCTCTCGAAATTCTCGGCCTCGACCTTATACCAGGTCACATGCGGATGCGCGTTGAGATGGGTCACGACGTTACGGACCAGATCCTCTACGAAAACCGGGTTCTCATAGGCCCGTTCGGTGACATGCTTTTCGTCCTCCCGTTTCAGCAGGGAATACAATTCGCTGCTCGCCGACTTCTCCACCAATTCGATGAGTTCCTCGATCCAGATCGTTTCTGAAGACCGAATCTGCACGGTCACGTTGCCTCGTTGGTTGTGGGCACCGTATTTGGAGATGGCCTTGGAACAGGGACACAGGGTCGTGACCGGAACGATCACGGTCAGCACCAAATCAATTTCCTTGCCGATGGCGTTCGCCTCAAATCGGGCGGTGTAATCCATTACGCCTTCTTTGCGACTGACGGGGGCGGGCTTGGAAATGAAATAGGGGAATTCCATCTCGAGGTGAGCATTGTCCGCTTTGAGACGGGCCTGCATGGCCGAGAGAATGTCCGGAATGTTTTCCACATGAATCATCTGCCCGTGCGCATTCAGGACCTCGACGAAACGACTCATATGCGTGCCCTTGAACTCCTGCGGCAGGTCCACAAACATCCCAATGGTGGCCACCGTGTTTTGCACCGAATGTGCGCGATCACGAACCTGAATAGGGAACCGGAGGTCCCTTACCCCGACCTTGTCGATCCGCAACTCGCGATCATCGCGCCCGCTCTGCACGTCGTGCAGAGCGGGCGCTCCGCCCTGCTGCTCTACATTTTCATCTGCTTCCGAAAGCATGCCGACACTCTAACTCAATCTGCGGCCACGGTCGAGGGGACTGGGAATTCCGCTCCCATTGCGGACCTGATCGCTGTGGGTGCTTGTTTCGAGGGCCCGCTTGGGAAACCATCCAGTCCCATGAGATCAGGCTTGGGCTTTCCAATGATTCTGGTGGGCAGCCAGTTGCTCGCGGGCACGGGGATGTTGTGCGCCAATGACTGGCCATCCTTCCGGGGCAAGAACGGCGACGGCATCGGGACCGGCTCACTGCCCATTCGATGGGATGTCAAATCGGGTGACAATGTGCTGTGGAAATCACCGGTTGAAGGACTGTCGATCTCTTCACCCATCGTCTTCGAAGACCGCGTCTACGTGACCACGGCGGTCGGAACCGATCCCGATCCCGAATTCAAACCGGATCCGACCTGGGGCTATCGGATCCTCCGCGAGACGGACGAGCAGGAATGGAAGATCCTCTGTCTGGACGCCAAATCGGGCCGACGGCTCTGGGAACGAACCGCGTATCGCGGACAGCCGAAGCAGGGCCGGCATTCAGAATCCACCTACGCAAACCCAACGCCCGCTACCGATGGAACGAATCTGGTGACGATGTTTGGCTCGCAGGGACTCTACTGTCATTCCTTGGATGGAGTCCTCCGGTGGAAGAAAGATCTCGGATCACTCCCGGGCGCTCCGAGCGATAACCAAAAACTGGATTGGGGCTACTCCAGTTCCCCCATCATTCATCGCGGCGAAGTGATCGTTCAGTGCGACACTCCATCCGATGGCTATGTGGCGGTGTTCGATATCGAAACCGGCAGGGAGCGAATCCGAATTGCCCGAACCGGCACGACCACCTGGGCGACACCCACCGCCTGCCGGCATGATGGTCGCGACATCCTGATCTGTAACGGCTATCGAAACACCGCTGCCTACGATCTCAAAACCGGTCAGGAGCTTTGGTCACTTCATGGCCGGGGTGACATTCCCGTTCCCCGCCCGGTGATATCGGGGCGAACCGTCTACATTTCCTCAGCTCATGGAGGACGCAGTCTCTATGCGGTGGATCTGTCCGCTACCGGGGTGCTCACCCCGGACCCATCTGATGATCTGCCAGCAGGATTGAAATGGTGGAGCGGCCGTCAAGGTTCCTACATCCCCACACCCTTGGTGCATGAAGGCATCGTGTATGTGGCGAACGAGCGGGGAATGATCACTGCGTTGGAGGCCGACAACGGTGCCCAGATCTATCAGTCCAGAATCGTGCCCGGTCGCGGGACGATGGCCTATGCCTCACCTGTTCTTGCCGGCGGAAAAATCTACGCGCCCAACAACGCAGGAAAAATCTACGTCCTCAAGACGGGCCGACAGTTCAAACTCCTGGCCACCAACGACATGAAGGAACAGACCATGGCCACGCCGGCGATCTCTGACGGGCGACTGTTTATCCGTACGCGACGTCATCTCTACTGCATTGGCAGATAGACACGGGGCGCATCTCATTCTTTTGAAAAATGCCCCGTGCTTGATCTTCGGGCTCAATAATTTTCAACCACGGAAATCACCGAAGACACGGAAGTGAGAACAATCCTTTTCAGTGTATTCCGTGCCTTCAGTGGTTGTTGAAACAATTTCCTTGGATTCATTGGGATCCCCCTGTGAGTTGTTCGGATGCGTGAGAAACGATGACGCTTTTCCCACCATTGCAAAGGGTGAGTCCGTGCTGCACCGAATCGGCATCGACATCACCTCCGTTTCGTGTTGAATGGCGAAGAATCACCCATGCGACGTTGGCTTACATTTGGAATCCTACTCTGCCAGTTCTGCGCCTTGGCAGGCGGGAACATCGGAACGGCCCTGCCGTGGTCGTTCGAGCCGTTGCGAAAGGTCACGCCGGCCGGTGAGACCGGGCTTACCCGGATCGATCGACATGTGTTGGCCGGATTGAAATCGGGCGGACTTCGTCCCGCGGCGCCAGCTGACCGCCGGGTATTGCTCCGGCGGCTGTATTTTGACCTCGTTGGGTTACCTCCTTCGGCCGCAGCGGTTCGGGAGTTCCAAGAGGATGATCGTGACGACGCGTTTGCGCTGCGGATCGAAGAACTCCTCGCATCGCCGCACTATGGCGAACGTTGGGCGCGCCATTGGCTGGATCTCGCCCGCTATACCGACAAGACCGCCAGTTGGTTGGACTCAACCGCCTCGGCGTGGCTGTATCGCGACTGGGTGATCCAGGCATTCAACGACGACGTCCCGTATCCGGTTTTCGTGCAGCGTCAGCTCGCGAACGATCTGCTTCCCAATTCCAAACCCACGGACAATGCCGCGCTGGGGTTCATTGGTCTGAGTCCGACCTATTGGAAAGAACTGCAACTCCCGCCGGAGATCATCAAGGGGACGGTGGCGGATGAATGGGAAGAGCGGGTGGACGCATTGGGACGCACCTTCCTCGGTCTGACTCTCGCCTGTGCGCGTTGCCATGATCACAAGACCGATCCGATCACCACCCAAGACTACTATGCGGTGGCGGGTGTGTTCGCGAGCGTGCGGCTGGCGGATCGCCCCACCATGTCGGAAGAACTCTGGGCACCGGTTGCCCGGGCTCGCAATGAAGTGAAGAAGCTTGAGGCGCAGGAGAAGGCGTTGAAGAAAAAGAAGCCGGAGGATTTGAAAAAGCACCTCGCGCTGCTTTCCACCAAGATCAGCCAGATCAAGAAATCCACACCGCACTACGAGGTGCCCACCGCCAACGGCATTGAAGACGCGGCGCTCTTTGTCCTGCCCAAGACCAACGCGCATGGATCTATGCTCGATTACCGACCGGGCAAAGCGCGCAATCTCCCGGTTCACAAACGAGGCAATCCCAATGTCACGGGTGAGACCGTGCCCCGACGTTTCTTGTCCGCATTTGCCGATTCATCGGGACCAACTGAGGTATTCAAGCACGGCAGCGGGCGGCTTGAACTGGCGCAGGCGATCACGGATACGGCCAAACCGCTGGTTGCGCGGGTCATCGTCAATCGGGTGTGGCAGCACCATTTCGGTCGCGGCCTGGTCACCACACCGAGCGAGTTTGGCACGCAGGGAGACAAGCCTTCACACCCCGAACTGCTGGATGATCTGACGGCTCGTTTCGTTGAGAACGGCTGGTCGATCAAATGGCTGCACCGGGAGATCCTCCTCTCCCAGACTTGGCAACAGTCAGCCTCCAATCCGCAGGCGGAAGCCCGTGACCCTGAAAACCGTCGCCTCGCCCGCATGCCGCGTCGCCGTCTCGATATCGAGTCTTGGCGCGATACGATGTTAAAGGTCTCAGGGCAGCTGGATCCGACCGTCGGCGGCAAATCGGGCGAGCTAAAGGATCTGAAGAACCATCGCCGAACGATCTATGGCAGCATCCACCGCCGTGATCTCGACAAGATGTTGACGATCCACGACTTCCCCGATCCCGCCGCGCACGCGGCTTCGCGAAACGTCACCACCACGCCTTTGCAACAGCTCTTCGCGCTGAACAGTCCGTTCGTCCAGCAGCAGTCTGCCGAATTGGCCAAGCGGCTGTTGAGTCGCGCTGACCGCCGGGTTCACTTTGCCTATGAGCTGCTGTTTCAACGCCCGCCCACCGACAACGAGCAGACGCTCGCCCAGGCTTATCTGGCGGACGCGGAGGATCACCCGGAGAAATGGACGAACTACGCACAAGCCTTGTTGGGCAGCAATGAATTCCTATTTGTGGACTGAGTTATGAATGAATTTTCTCTCAACCGCCGTGATGCGCTCCGGACCCTGGGCGCGGGCCTGGGCAGTCTTGGATTGGCGGCGACCTGGAACACGGCCGCCCGGACCCCCTTGGGGGCGCACTTTCCCGCGCGGGCCAAGCGGGTGATCCATCTCTTCATGAACGGCGGGCCGTTTGGACCGGACTTTATGGACCCCAAACCGGCGTTGCGAAAATTCGTGGGACAACGCCCCAAGGGTGCGGATCTGCGGACGGAACGACCCACCGGCGGATTGCTCGACGTCCCCTTCGAATACGATCAACACGGGCAAAGCGGATTGCCGATCAGCGACGCGCTGCCGCTGGTGTCACGCCACGCCGACGACATCTGCGTCCTGCGCTCGCTCTACACGGACAATCCGAATCACGGCCCGGCATTGTTGCTGATGAACAACGGGACGATGACGCCCAAGGTTCCCTCGATGGGCGCGTGGATGTCGTATGGCTTGGGGAGCGCCAATCAAAACCTACCCGGCTACATCGTGCTTTGCCCGGGTAAACCGGTGCGGTTTTCAATACTTTGGAACAGCGCGTTTTTGCCGAGCAAACACGCGGGCGTTTACATCAATCATTCCAAGCTGGATCCGAAGCAGATGATCCCGTGGCTGCACAATCCCAAGCTCGCGCCGAAACCTCAACGGGCCCAACTCGACCTGATGCAGGCACTGAATGCCGAACATCTTGCCGCGCGCGGTGGCAAGGATCAGGCATTGCAGGGAAGGATCGAATCGATGGAGACTGCATATCGGATGCAGTTCGCTGCGACCGATGCGTTCGATGTGAATCGCGAACCGGAGTCGGTTCGCGAAGCGTACGGCAAGGGACATTTTGCCAATGGTTGCCTGATGGCGCGGCGTCTTGCCGAGCGGGGCGTCCGCTTCACCCAAGTCTATTACGGGAACGGCCAGCCTTGGGACACGCATCGCGATCACGACAACAAGACGCGCAAGTTGGCGGCGGATATCGATCAACCGATCGCCGCGCTGCTAAGTGATCTGAAACAGCGCGGCATGCTCGACGACACGCTGGTGGTCTGGGGCGGGGAATTTGGGCGCACGCCGGTGAGTGAGAATGGCATTGGTCGGGATCACAATCCTCATGGCTTTCTCTATTGGATGGCCGGCGGCGGCACGCGTGGTGGTTATGCGCATGGAGCGACGGATGACTTTGGATTCAAGGCAGTGGACCAACGAATGCACCATCACGATTTCCACGCGACATTGCTCCACCTCATGGGCATCGATCACGAACGGCTGACCTTCCGTCACGCGGGTCGGGATTACCGACTGACTGATGTGCACGGCCACGTTGCGCGCGAGATTCTGGCTTAGATGTGAACCACGAATGGATACCAATGAACACGAAGCTGAGAGGCGTGTTTGTTCGTTGAACGGGCCAACCGATTTTGAGATTCGTCGAGCAATGCTGTGTTGCTGCCATCCCTTCGGGATGAGATTTGTGGGGTGGATGATCCCGGGGTATCGCTCGATCCCCGCTCGACCCCGGGCTAATTACTGGAAAGCCTTTGGCTTAAGCTGAATGGCCTGCCGATCGTCCGATCTGGTTTTCAGAGGAGGCACAAAAAACGCCGCCCGATGGGCGGCGTTCGCGATTGTAAAAATGTGTTGAGACTTACTGTGCGGTAAGTGAGGAGGCGACGAGCGTGAGAGTGGCTTCCTTGCCCTTGCCCTTGCGTTCGACCTTACCCTTGGCGACGACCTTCTGGCCGGTGCCCTTGCCGAGCTTGTTGGCGGCGTCACCACCGAGGAAGAAGACCATTTCTTTGCCGGTCTTCTTGTTGGTCACTTTGATCGCATTGGCGCAGGAGTCACCTTTGCCGAGCGCGCAGTGAGCGCAAACGAGTTCACCCTTGATGGTGCGTTCGGCTTTCTTCTTCTTGGCGGCCTTGTCAGTCTTGGCAGAAGCTTCGGTAGTGGCCTTCTTGCTCTTCTTGGTTTTCTTTTCTTCGGCAACGGCGCCGGTGGAGAGGGCGAAGACGCAAGCGAGCGCGAGTGCTGATGTGATGAGTTTCTTCATGTGGATATGTGTTTCTGAGTGTGTTGTTTAACTGGTGGATTCGTTCATCCGACCGGCCGGAACCGCGGATTGTTCAAATCAGAGGCGGCAAAATGACATATATTCCTGACAAATGAAGCCCGAATTGAGCGGGCCCAAAAACGCTTTCGCGGTAAACTTTTCCTTGGAACTTGTCCGCCGCTCACCATCATCGCGGGCGTGCATTTCCAGAAGATAGCCCTCCTCGGGGTCGGCCTGCTTGGCGGCTCGCTGGGATTGGCCGTTTCCCGCCTTAAACTGGCCGGAAAAACGGTAGGCTATGTGCGCCGCGAAGCCAGTTTGGAGGCCTGTCGCGAGTTGCAGGTGGTGGACGAAGTGACCCTCGATCTGGAAGTGGCCGTCACGGGAGCAGATCTGGTGGTGATGTGCACGCCGCTCGGGCAGATGAAGCTGTTGGGCAAGCGAATTCTTCCACACCTTGGCGCCGACGCCATCGTTACCGATGTTGGCAGCGTGAAAGGCGTCGTGGTGGACGAGCTGGAACCCCTGATCGCAAGCACTGGAGCCTGCTTTATCGGCTCCCACCCCATGGCTGGCTCGGAACAGAGCGGTCCCGCCGCCGCCAGCGCGACACTTTACGAGAACGCGATGTGCGTCGTCACTCCGACATCCCAGACGCCGGTAGACAAACTCCAGGCGATCGAAAAATTCTGGCAGGCGGTCGGTGCGAAGACGCTTCGGCTCGCGCCCGATTTGCACGACGATCTGACGAGCCGCTGCAGTCATCTCCCGCACATCGTCGCGGCTGAGCTGGCCAACTACGTCTTGAGTCCCACGCATCCGGTCGAACAGGGAGCGTTGTGCGCCACCGGTTTTCGGGACACGACCCGAATCGCGTCAGGCTCGCCGGAAATGTGGAACGACATTGTGGCCAGCAATCGCAAACACCTGCACCGCGTGCTGGGGGTGTTTATTGAAGATCTCCAGGAGTTCCATCTCGCCCTCGAACGGAACGACATGAACGCGGTGATGGAGTTTTTCAATACCGCCAAATCCCGCCGCGATCAGTGGCAGGAAAATTTCAACCGCACTCGCGAAGTCACCGCCAACGAATAGCATGATAAAACGTAACCTGATTCTTCTCGCCGCACTCATTGGATTGAGTGGTGCTTCCGCTGCCAAACGCCCAGACATCATCGTCATCATGGCCGATGACATGGGATACAGCGATATCAGTCCCTACGGCGGCGAAATCAACACCCCAAACCTGGCGCGCCTAGCAAAAAATGGTGTGCGCTTCACCCAGTTTTACAACACTGCGCGTTGTTGTCCGACGCGGGCATCGTTGTTGACCGGCCTGTATCCACATCAGGCCGGCATCGGGCACATGATGAATGATCGCGGAATCGACGGGTATCGCGGCAACCTGAACAACCGCTGTCAGACCATTGCCGAGGTTCTGCGACCGGCAGGTTACTCCACGTATCTTTCCGGCAAATGGCACGTCACCCGTCACGTTGCCCCGGAGGGTCCCAAGTTCAATTGGCCACTCCAACGCGGATTCGACCGGTTCTTTGGGACAATCCATGGGGCGGGAAGTTTCTATGATCCAAACAGCCTCACCCGCGGCAACACGCAGATTCCGCCGGGAGAAGATTTTTATTACACGGACAAGATCAACGACACCGCCTGCCAGTTCATTCGCGAACACGATGCCCAGGATCCGGACAAACCGTTGTTCATGTATATCGCGCACACCGCTCCGCACTGGCCAATGCACGCAAAGCCGGCGGACATTGCGAAATACAAGGGCCAATACGATCGCGGCTGGGATGCGATGCGCAAAGCCCGTTATCAGCGCATGCTGAAGATGGGACTCATCAAGCAGGAATGGGCGCTCTCTCCACGCGATCCGAAATCGAAGGCCTGGCAGGACGCCCCGGACAAGGAATGGGAACTACGGCTCATGGAGGTGTATGCCGCGATGGTCGACAGTCTCGATCAGGGCATCGGTCGCATTGTCCAAACCCTCAAGGATACCGGGAGGTTTGAAAACACCGTCATCATGTTTCTGGCCGACAATGGCGGCTGCGCCGAGGGCATGGGCCGCGGCGGGAACAACCTGAAACATCAGACCATCTACCGCGACCGGGATCAGCCCCTCGTGCTCAAGCCGATGGGCGCGAATGATCTGCAGGCGGACATGATCCCCAAACGCACGCGCGACGGGCGCGCGCTTCGCCAGGGTCGCGGCGTGATGGCCGGACCGGCAGATACTTATATGGGTTATGGGCTTTCCTGGGCCAACGCGTCCAACACCCCGTTCCGCGAATACAAACACTGGGTTCACGAAGGCGGCATCAGCGCGCCGCTCATTGTGCATTGGCCGGCCGGCATTGCGGGCAAACGTCACAACAAGTTCGAGCATCAGCCGGCTCATCTCGTGGATCTCATGGCGACCTGCGTCGATCTCGCCAAGGCGAAGTACCCGAAGCAGGTCAACCGGGTGGACATCAAGCCGATGGAAGGCGTCTCGCTGAAACCCGCGTTCAACGGTTCCTCGGTGAACCGCAAGAATCCAATTTTCTGGGAGCACGAAGGGAACCGCGCCATTCGCGATGGCAAATGGAAAGCCGTGGCCAAAGGTTCAAAGGGCCCCTGGGAACTCTACGACATCGACGCGGACCGCACCGAGCAACACAACCTCGCCGGCCAGCATCCGGCGCGGCTCAAGGGTTTGGTCGCCCAATGGGAGGCTTACGCCAAGCGCGCCGACGTGCTGCCCTGGATCTGGAAACCGCAGTACGGCGAAAAGCCCGCACCCAAGAAGGCAAAGGGCAAGCAGCGGAAAAACGCGGATTGAAAGAATTGGTCGCCGGATTGCGGAACGGACTTTCCTGATCTAGGCTTGGGCAACGCATGGATTCAGAAGATCCGCAGTCTGAGAAACTAGCCTCCGCCAACGGTAGCTCCCTGACCACCTGGTTGGCGTGCGCGGTCTTCGTGATACTCTGTGCCGCGTTCCTGAAAGTGGTTTCCGGGAAATACGGATCCGGGACGCCAAGTCCATCAGACACAACTGCGGGTTCGTCCTCCACTAACACATCACGCGCCCCGGTCTTCATTCTCCTCGGCCTCAGCAACTTCTGGGATCCCAGCCGCGAGGTCGTGTTGTGGTGGGATGAAATGATCGCCGAGGCGCGGGAAGGCACCTTGGATACCGGCGACGAAAGCAACATCCGACGCGCGGACTATGCCGGGGCCGCCACCTGCCTGGAGTGCCATCCCGGAAACCACGAAAAATGGTGGAGCCACGCGCATCGCCGTATGAATGCCGTGGCCGACGCTGAGAACGTGCTCGGTGATTTTACAGGAGATTCCACGATTGAGTATCTGGGTGGAATCGGACGGTTCCGCCAGCAGGCCGGAAAATACTTCATGTCGCTCGAACGCGGAGGAAACACCCGGGTGTATGGCATTGTTCGTACTATTGGTTCACGTTTCTTTCAGTATTACATCGGACGCGTGGTTTCCTCGACCACCCCGGTGACGGAAACCCAGCGGAACGTCGACCATGTACTTCCTTTCGGCTATTGGCTCAGCCGCCACGAATGGGTGCCCACGGTTCACGTCTCGAGTCTCGATCGCAGCGGGGACGTGACCTATGACCCCTTCGATACCCAGGCGGCGGTGACCTACGACTCCAGTTGTTCGGACTGTCACACCACCCTGCCTTTTGGTGACTGGATCACCCGTTCCGGCGGCGGCCAACGCAGCACCGAGTTTACGCCGCGTTCATTCCAGTTCGACATGGGCGAGTACATCCTCGGGGAACATGCGGAGCTGGCCACTCAGGGAAAAGATCTTTTGGCCTATGCCCCTGAGCAGGTCATGCGGATCGGGGCCGCCGTTCAATATCTCCCGGCAATGACCAACGCGATCAACCTCGGCATAAGTTGCGAAGCTTGCCACAACGGCGGCGCCGAGCATATCGCCGCGAGCACCAAAACCGCCTCCACGAAACTGCCGTCCTTCTTCCCCATCAGTCCGCTTATCGCGACCGCTGCCAAGTCTGCCGATCAGCTGCGCGCGCGTGATTCCGGCAACCTGAACTTCGTGTGCGGCCGATGTCACTCCGGTGGGCGGCCGGAGTTTGCAAACGGAACGCACACCTGGAACAGTACCGAGTTCTCCGACGGCATCCGCGGCTTCTGCTACAAACCGAAGAGCGCCGGACACGGCAACTTGCAGCCCTTGACCTGTGTGCACTGCCATGAACCCCACGAAGGCATCGGCAAAAAATGGAAACTCACACCGGCCCAAAACGACCAAAAGTGCCTGGACTGCCACTCGCAATTCGAATCGGCTGTGGCCCTCACCGCGCACACGCATCACGCCGCCGACAGCGCCGGCAGCCGGTGTATGAATTGCCACATGCCCAAGATTAACGAAGGTCTCGAGGATATGGTGCGAACCCACCGCATCTTCAATCCCACCGATCCTCAGATGATCGAAGCCAATCAGCCCAACGCCTGCAACCTCTGCCATACGGACAAACCGATCGACTGGACGATAGGAAAACTCCAGCAATGGTATGGCGCGGAGCATCGCTACTCCGCTTCGGCTCTGGCCGCCAATTATTCGCCGGGCGAATCCGTCGGTGCTGGTTGGTTGAAAAGCAGCCACGCACCGACACGACTGTCTGCTGCGTCCGCGATCGCGCAGGGTCCGGAGGTGGAAGCGATGACAGCGGAACTGCTCCGGCTGCTCGTCGGGGACGAATCCCTCCTCAATCGCCAATTCATCCAGAAACTTCTCGAAGACCGCTACCAGACAAATTTCCGGGACCAAGGCTATCGGTTCTATCATGAGGAACCCGCCCGCCGCGCCGCGATCAGGAAGGTGGAGACCGCGCTGGGCAAATAGTCCCGGCTCCTGGATTCACTTCGCAGATTTTCCGACCCGGTCAGAATTTTCGGCGAATAGTTTGGCCCGCGATCGACTCCAACCCAAGTCCCACGACGGAACATGACACTGACAAAACTCCTCATCGAAAAGAAGCTGCTGCTGCCCGAGCAACTGGAAGAGGTGCAAACCCTCCAAAATTCCGAGGGTTTGCGTTTTGATCAGGCAATTCTGCAAAAGGGGTTGATTACGGAACGGGAATTATTGGAGGTCATGGCCGAACAACTGCATCTCCCGCTGGTAGATTTGGAGAACGCGGAGATCAGCGCTGAGACATTGAAGGCGTTGCCTTCCAAGATCGTATACCGGCAGCGCCTGATGCCGGTGGAACTGACGGGAGATGATCTGAAGGTGGCGACCTGTGATCCCTTCGATCTCTATGCACTCGACGATGTGCGGATGATGACCGGGTTGAATATTCATCCCGTGCTCGCGCGACGGGAGGATGTAGAGAAGCTGATCAAGACGCACTACGGTCTGGGCGGCGACACGCTCGATGAGCTGGCGGCCGACAACCTGGAGATCGAGGGTGCCGAAGCCGGGACGGATGATCTGCTGGAGATGGCGCAGGAAGCCAGCGTCATCAAGCTGGTCAATGAGATCATTCTCGAGGCCGTCAATGAACGGGCGAGTGACATTCACGTCGAACCGTATGAACACTCCACCTCGATCCGCTACCGCATCGATGGCGTGCTGCACGAGGCCTCGATCCCACCGCAGCTGCATCGTTTCCAGGCCGCGATCATCAGCCGCATCAAGATCTTGGCGAATATGAACATCGCGGAGCGGCGGATTCCGCAGGACGGCCGGATCAAGTTCAATGTCGGCGGACGACAGATCGATGTGCGGGTATCCGTGATCCCGATGCTCTTTGGGGAAGGCGTCGTCATGCGTCTGCTCGACAAGGCGAACGTCATGTTCACGCTGCAGGAACTCGGCATGTCGAGTGACATCAACACAGTCTTCGACACGCTCATCGCGCGTCCGCACGGGATCATCCTGGTCACCGGCCCGACCGGTTCCGGCAAAACCACGACGCTCTACGCCGCGTTGAACGAGATCGTCGGATCAGAGATCAAGGTCCTCACGGTTGAGGATCCGGTGGAATACAATCTTCAGGGCGTGAACCAGATCCCGGTGGATCAAAAGGTCGGGATGACCTTCGCCGCCGGTCTGCGGGCCATCCTGCGTCACGATCCGGATGCCGTGATGATCGGTGAGATCCGGGATGAAGAGACGGCCCGCGCGGCGATCCAGGCAGCGCTCACCGGACACCTCGTGCTGTCCACCCTGCACACCAACGACGCCCCCTCGGCGGCGCCCCGATTGATCGACATGGGCATCGAACCCTACCTGGTCAGCAGCACGCTCGCCGGAGCGATGGCCCAGCGCCTCGTCCGGAAGATCTGTCCCGACTGCAAAACGTCCTACGAACCCGATCCGCGCAAGGTCCCCAAGGATTTTGGACTGCAACCCGGGGAAAAAGTGTGGCGGGGCGAAGGCTGTGAGAACTGCCGCAAGTCCGGCTACCGTGGTCGCCTGGGCATCCACGAACTCATGCCGATGGACGACGAATTGGCCGACATGATCGTCGCCCGGGAATCGGCGCTAAACCTGACCCGGACCGCGGTGAAGAACGGCATGCGGCTGCTTCGTGGAGACGGCTGGAAAAAGGTGCGTGAAGGTTCCACGACACTGGACGCGGTCATCTCGTGTACCGCGCATTGAACGAATCGGGAACCCACTCGCTCAGGTCCGTTGCCGCATCTGGTGTCAAAGTTGGGAGGGATCGGGTTCGTCGGTCTCTTCGAGCAGGGGTTTGAGGAGCTGCTTTTTCATGTCGTCGAATTGCAGTTCCTCACTCAGAGGTGATTCCTGGAGTTGGTCGCGGCTAAAATCTTCCGGCTTGATGGCGTTTTCAAATTCGCCGCTGTCCTGCGTGATGATCTGAGGTGTGAGAAAGATCAGGAGTTCGCGTTTTTCGTTCTTGGCGGCGGAACTGCTGAAGAGTTTGCCGAGCAGCGGGATACGGCCCAGAAACGGGACCTTGCGGTTGCGGCTGTCGGAGGTGCTGCTGATGAGGCCGCCAATGACGACAGTCTTGCCGGATTGGACGCTGACGGTGGTGGTGGCCAGACGTTCGTCGATGATGGGCACGGTGGCGTTCTGGTTAATCTGGACCTGCGTGCTGCTCAACGAACTGTTGGTCGTGGCGACGTCGATGCGGACGAAGCCATCGCCCGTGATGCGCGGGGTGACGGTGAGATTGACGCCCACGTTCTGATATTCGAACTGGTTGATCTGCGCCCCTTGCGGCGTGGTCTGGCTGTCGGTGATCAGGGGAATCCGTTGACCGATATTCACCATCGCGGGCTGGTTGTCGGCGGTGAGGATCTGGGGACGGCTGAGGACTTCGAGGCGGCCGTCGTTCTCCAACGCGCGGAGGAGAAAGTTGAAGTTGTTGCCCGTGACCAAAGCGCTGTAGCCGCCGATCGCAGGGTTGGCCATCATCGCGGAGAGCGCGTTGTTTGCCTGGGAACCAAGATTGATGCCACCACCGATGCTCTTGGTGTAGTTCCACTCGACGCCGAGATCGCGGACGGAGTCGACACTCACCTCGGTGAGGAGAACCTGGATGAGGACCTGGGGAGAGGGTCGGTCGAGTTCGTCAATAATGGTGCGGATGCGTTCGAAGTGCCGGGTGTTGGCGGAGATGAGCAGGGTGTTGCTGATTTCCTCGGCCACGACGGAAACCTCGCGATCCAGAAGGCGTTGGGCGGTCTGCACCGCGTCGGCACCCAGGACCTGGGTGACGCGTTCGCGGTCCTGATCGAGGAAGTCGCGCACGGCGGCGGCGATGTCGACTGCCTGGGCGTTCTTCAGCCGGACGACTTCGGTTTTGCGTTCCTCGGCGCTGTTCTTGTCAAAGGAGTTGATGATCTGTTCGACCATGTTGACGTAGCGTTCGGTCCCCCCGACCAGCAGGCTGTTGGTGCGGCGATTGACGGTGATCCGAAGGGCACTGACCTCTTCTGATCCGAGCACGGCGGTGGCGCCTTTCTGGCCCGGATTCTCGGGGTCCAGGAGAGTGTATTCGATGGTGCGCTCGGTGCCGGTCACCTGCAGGCGAAAGAGTTCGGTCAGCACTTGCGCGAGATTGCTGGCGTCGGAGTTCTTCAGGTTGAACACCTTGATCTGGGCCTGACGCGGACTGCCTTTGTCGAGTCGGTGAATGATGCTTTCAATCAGGCCCATGTAATCGACGGGGCCAGTGACAATCAGCGAATTCATCCGGGGATTGGGGATGACCTGCACGGCTTCACGCAGGGCCGAGGTGACGAATTCTCCACCCTCCTCAGTGCGGGTGATAAACTGCAACACGGACTGCGTGCGGGGGCTGAGCTGGTCACCCGTGGTGGGCCGGTTGTTGAGCGCCGTCGTGAGCGTGGTTGAAAGATCTTCGGCCCGGGCGTACTCGAGCGGAAAGACGCGGATCTCAGTGACGCGGGAAACCTGATCGGTGTCCAGTTTGGCCACGACCTCCTTGATCCGCTCAATTTCGACTTTACCACCGCTGACAACAATCGCATTCATTCGCTCGTCCGCGTTCACGACGATGGGCAGACCGGACTGGGTGCCGGCGGCATACAGATTCTTCACGGTGGTTGCGACACGTTCAGCGTTGGCCTTGAAGACGGGGATGACTTCAACTGCGATGCCGAGATCAGTCTGCGCGGCGTCGAGACGCTGGATCAGCGCCTCAACCATGGTCATGTCTTCAAGCCCGGCGGCCACCAGCAGGGAATTCACCCAAGGATCGGCGATGAGGGTGATGGGTTCAGGGGTCTCGCCGGCGACAATGGCCGGGCGCTTGGCGAACAGCTGCTGAAGCGTGTCCTGGAGTTTGGCAGCCGTGGCGTTCTCGAGATCAAAGACGCGGTAGTTGAGGCGGGCCATCTGATCTTCACCATCCAGCTGCGGAACAATACGATCGAGAATCTCGAAGCTTTCCTTGCTGCCGGTGACCATGAGGAAGTTCATGCGGTCGTCGGCAACGATGACGAGTGGGATCGTGCGTTCCTCGGAATTGAGGGCGGCGGCATCGCCCTTGCGTTTGGCATCGAAGAAGCTGGTGAGAGCCCGGGCGATATTCGAAGCCTGCGCGTGCTCAAGCTCGTAGAACTTGATTTCGCTGCCCGCCTCGAAATCGGCGGTGTCGACGCGTTCGATGACGGTGCGGACGATGCCGAGGTTGTCCGGACTCGCGGAGACGATAAGGGTGTTGCTGCGGTTGTCCACAGAGATGGCAAGGGCATCGGCGGCCGTGCCCGAGGCGCCGCGGCGGCCGGGACGATATACGCCCTGTTTGACCAGCGATTCGATGAGCGTGGCGACGCGCTGGGCATCCGCATGTTCGAGGACGAACATTTCGAAGACCCCACCGGAGGCGCTGGGTTCCACATCGATCTTGGCAAGGATGCCTTTGATTAGATCGAGGTTCTCGGTGTTGCTCGAAATGATCAACGTGTTGTTCAGACTGTCGGTCTCGATGCTGACTTGTTCGGAGGGGGACGCAGTGGAACCGGCGGTGGCGCGGGCGCGAAGGCGGGCCGCGAAGAAGTTCTCCAGCATGGTGGAAACCTTGGCGGCATCGTTGTGGCTCAGTGAAAGAATGGTGATCTGCAGCAGCGGGTTTTCGAGTTTCCGGTCCAGCTTGGCCACCAACTCATCGAGGATCTCATTGTCGTCCTGGGCGGCGGAAACCAGCAGGCCGTTGATGCGGGCGTCGGCGATGATGATGGGTTGTTTCTTGCGCTGCTCCTCGGAGCTCGAGCTGGCGTAGCGCTGGGTGAAGACGCCACCGAGGGTGCTGGCAACCGTCCGCGCGTCGGCGTAATTGAGCGAGACCAAGCGGATGGTTCCACTGATGGCGGGCGGGGCTTCATCGAGCTGTTCCGCAAGAGCTTTGACCAACTCGAAAGCGTCCTGACCGCCGGTGACCAGCAGGCTGTTGCTACGTGGTTCAGGGAGAATGCTTACCTGCTGGGACTGGCTACGGTCGCGACCGGACTGATTGAGACGATTGACGCGGGCGTCCATCAGTTTCTGGATCGTTGAGGAAAGCACGGACGCGTCGGCGTGATTGAGCCTCACAATCTTGAGATCGCTGAGTTCGAGGGGCAGTTCCTTGTCGAGCAGCGCGACGAGGCTTTCGACGATTGAAAAGGAGGTTTCATTGCCGGCGACGATCAATGAATTGCTGCGATCGTCGATGGTGATCACCGGTTGATCACCGGCCCGCAAGGAGTTGTTGCCGGTGTGGATCTCTTCGAGGATGCGGCGGTAGTTGTTCGCATCGATGTGTTGCAGAGGGTAGACGCGAACGGTCTGCAATCCGGACGCGCCCAGAACATCCAGCTTCTGGATGACCGTTTCGATGAGGGGAAGCAGGTCGGCGCGGGCGGCAACAATGAGGATATTCTGAGAATCATCGGCCTGCACTGTGAGCGTGGCGCGCGTGCGGGCAATGGGATCCGAGATGATCTGACCGGCGTTATTGGTCATCTGCAGACGGGTGACAAGAGTCTTCAATCCTTCGGTACCGGGAGTTGCGTTATCCTCCTGAAACACGGCTTGTAACAACGGCGCGATCTTGGACGGAAGGGCGTGGCGAAGGGAGATGAGCTTCACGTCGGTCGCGAAGCGGTCCATCTGTCGGTCAACGTCATCGATGATGCGTTTGGCGAGTTCGATGGCCGGTGCGGTGCCGGCGAGGTGGACGGTGTTCAACCGCGGATCAGGGGTGATGAAGATCTGTTCCAGGAGCGCGACGGCATCGCCGCGTTCGGGGGCCTCACCCTGGGCGGCACGGGCGAGAGCGCTGCGTTGTGTGAATACGGTATTCACAAGTTCGGCAACGGTGCCGGCGTCGGCGTGGCTGAGGATGACCTGTTCAATATTGATCTCATCACCGGTGGCCGCCACGTCGATGTCAGCGATGAAGGGCATGACCTTTTCGATCGCGGATTTGCGCCCCATGAGGAGGATCGAACGGGTGCGGGGATGCGCCTCGATGGTCAGCTGATCGCCCGGTTGGCTGGCGTATTTGAAGCTGCGCGAAAGGAGGGTGACAAGGCTCGCCACCTTGCTGGCGGGAGCGTGCACGACGGGGACAAATTTCCAGATGACATCCGCCTCCGCACCGACTTCATCGAGCTGTTTGATAAGGGTTTCGACGAAGAGATAATCGGTGGGACTGGCGCGAACGATGAGACTGCGGCTGCGCTTGTCGGGCACGACGACCATCTTCGGTGGTTGCGGCCGGCTGCGATTCGACGATTTGGAGGAGGACTTGGGTTGGGTCTGAGCGCGGAACGCGGCGGCTTCGTGCTTGAAAAGTTCATTGAGCGTCTCGGCGATCTCGGTGGGGTCGGCCTCCTTGAGCGGATAGATGTGGAGCTCGGAATCACCGGGGAGCGCAAACCACTCGAGTTCGGTGACGATGCTGTCAATATTGTCAAGTTGGGGACCGGATCCGCTCAACAACAGCGAGTTGGATTTTTCATCGATCGAGATGACGACCTCGAACGGGGCGTTCGTGGATACCAGGTTGGTCGAGTTGGTGGCGTTGGTGATCGCGGCATTGGTGCGGATCATGCGGTTGGTGATCGCGGGATCAATTCGGTCGACCACCCGAATGCGCCCCTGATGCATCTGCGGGTAGAGATTACTCAGCATCTCGACCATGTCCTTGGCGGGAATGCGGGCGAGGCTGAGCATGCGGATCTGGAGCTCGCTGTCCGCAGCGCCCTCATCAAACTGGTCGATGAGGTTCTGGATCTGGGCCATGTCGGAGCGCTTGGCAATGATGGTGATGGAGTTACCGGTAAAATCGGGTTCGAGGTACGGGCGATCCGCCCGTGAACGGTCATCATAGAAGGCCTCTATCTTGTCCACGACCTCATAGGCATCGGCCCGTTTGAGCCAGACATATTTGATGTCTTTGTCAGAACGTTCGGGGGCCTGATCGAGCGTGGGCAGAAGTTGCTCGACGAGTTTGAACTGCTCGGGCTTCGCGGTGATGTAGAGCGAGTTGGAGGCTTCGTGGATATTGATGATTGCCCCCCCGCTGGACGACGAAGAGCGCGAGCTGCGGGAACGAGAGCGCGAGGATGAGCTGGGCCGACCTTCCGCGGCGGCCAGCAGCTGTTCCAGGATGGGAACGATGTCGCGGGCAGAGGTTGTGCGAAGATTGTAGATGCGCACTTCCACCCCACCGCCGGAACTCTCCTCATCCAATTCAGTGACGATCTTGATGACTTCCTTCACCGCTTCGGCAGGGCCGTTGAGCAACAAGGATTTGGAACCGCTGACGGGCGTGATACTGACGTTGCGGAGTTTGTCATCCGACCGCTGAGAAATCGCGGCGGTCACGGCTTTGGCGACATTGTCGGCCTCGGCCTTCTGGAGATGCACGGTCTGAATGATGGCGTCGCCATCGCCGGCGGGCTGGTCGATGACCTTAATGAGTTCATCGATGCGGGGGAAGAGATCCGCGCTGCCATCGATCAAAACCGAGCGGTCATCCGGGCTGGCCGTGGCAACAATCTGGGCGGCCTGTTTGCGGCTGGAACGGCGGTCAAACAATTGGGTGATCATCAGCGCGACCGGGGTCGCGCTGACGTGTTGCAAATGAATGAGCTGCGCGCGCCTGCCGGTATTGACCCAGCCTTCCTGAAGTTGCTTCGTGAGCGCCTCCAGATTCTCGATCTCAGAAACTGCGGCGGTGATAATGACGCGCTTGCCGGTATCGTCGCCGATGATGAGCGCGTCGCCACTCCCCGTTCCGCCCTTCACCTGCTCCTGGTAGAGCGATCCCAAATGGTCGGCGACCTCGTCGGCATCAACTCCGGTGACCGGTATGAAGCGGGTGACACGTTGCTCGAGGACAACTGCATTGGAGTCGTACTCGCGAATGATGCCAGCGGCAGCCTCAATATCGCGCGGCTCACCGCTGACCAGAACGGTACGGCCCACCGGTGCCGGGGTGGCGGTGACCCGGGGATAGGGATAGCCACGGCTGGTATAGCCGACGAACATGCGGCCCAGCATTGCCGCGACATCGGCCGGAGCAGAATTGGTAAGGGCGAAAGCCTTCATGCGGGCGTCCTTGACCTCCACGGTGTCGAGCTGCTGGATGATGGCCTCGATGGCGGCGAGTTCATTGCTGACACCGGAGACAACGACGCGGTTGGCGGCTTCGTCAGCAAGAATCAGGGCTTCGGAAAAGGGGCTGTTCCCGGAGGATTCGCGTTGCTTGTTATAGACCGATTGGATGGTGCCGACCAGTTCGTCGGCTTCCGCTGACTTGAGTTCAAAAACCTTTGTCAGGCGCGGGATGCGATGGCGGACGGCGGATTCGGGGGTGTCCACCTGGGCAACAATCGTGGCCGCCGTGTCGAGTTCCTTCGGGTTGCCGGTGACGACAATCGTCTTCGAACCCGCATCCACCGCGACACTGATCCGGCTTTCGACTCTGCCCCGGTAATCATAGGTGACAATGGAACTTGTCAGAATCTCACCGACGCGCACCGGATCGGCGTGTTGGAGTTGAAACACCCGCGCAGGGCCCTCATGGGTGGCGCCGGTATCGAGCTGGGCAACGATGGTCTCGATCACGCGCAATTCGTTGGTGTCGGCGGCGACGATCAGGCGCCGGGCGGAAGCGTCGGGAAGAAAGAGCGTGTCCGGCAGGTACTTGCCAAAGCGAGCACGGGCGTTGTCCTCGTAGAGCTGCTCGACGTTCTTCGCAATGACCGTGGCATCACCGGTCAATTCGAAGACGCGGGTCTCGCGCTGACCGGGTGTGGTCGGTGCGGCATCGGCACCCAGTTCGGTGACAATGCCTTCAATCTGTTTCACATGTTCATCGCGACCGGTGATGATCAGGCGCCCGCGGCGGTCGTCGGCAAGAATCTGGGCGTCGGCGGCTTCCCCCTTGTCCTTCCATTGATCGGTGTAGAGCTGCTGGACCAGCAGAACGAGCCGTTGCGCTTCGGCCGGCGAGCCGACATCGATCGCCTTGGTCACGCGCGTCGGAGCCGGTTGGGGATCGAGGGTGGAGACGATCTTCCCAATGGCAGTGGCCTGGGCCACGCTGCCAAACACCATGAGACTCAGGCCATCCGGACCGGCATGCAGAGTGGCCGGTTTTTCCGTGCTGCCCTGGCTCTGTTCCGAATAGAGCTGCTGCACGGTGGTGAGAATCTCGGCGGCACGGGCACCGGGAACAGGCACGGTCTGAAGTTCGCGCTGGCCCCCGGTCGGTGTGCCGTCCAAGGCTTGAACGACTTTTTCGGCCTGCTCGATCGCGCCGCCCGGCGCGAGCACGAGGATCCGTCGGTTGGCGTTTTCACCGGTGAAGGTGACCTGTTCGGGAAGGCGGTTGCCGGCGTTCTGCGAAGCGAAGACCTGGGTGGCCAGGGTGGCGAGCGACGCGGCGTCCCCACTGTTCACATCGATGACCCGCAGTTCGCGTGACTGACGCCCCGACATGCCACCACCACCGCCGACAATGGCGCTCTCGCTGTCGAGCCGGTTGATGATGGTCTC
>JBLFYM010000016.1:0-57721 GCA_047608975.1 Limisphaerales bacterium
CCCGACTTGATCTTCTCCTTTAGAGAGAGGAACACCGCTGGCCCAATGGCGATCGCGTAGTGGGAGGCCTCATACGCAAGGGAATCGAGCCTCAATGGTACCTTCATGAGAATCATGACACCTGCAGCCGAAAGAATGAATTGCAGAATCCCGAATAGAGCCGTCCAGTAACACGTGTTTCGATAAGCCGCAACTAGCGCTTTCGACGTCGTTTTCTCAATAAGTACGCTAATTCCTGTATATATGCAAACCGCTGGAAAACCATGCCAGATAAATATACGTAGACCGTGCCCGTGTATGACAAGCAGAATAAAACTAGCCATCAATATGGCTACAAGCACCCCGCCGACCCTAAAAGCGATTCTTGACCCCGTTATGTGGAACAGCCCATAGCCAGCCAAGAGCATCAAGTAGACATCAACCACGGTCCCCCCGATCGGAAACGCAAACAATTCCTTTGAAAATATGCTGGCGCAAATAAAATACGGTAGCACATGAGAGGGACTATTTCGGCGTGCCTGATAAGTTGACGGAGTCCACTCTTTCTGCGAACGAGGAGAAGGGAAATCTACTGAAAATTGTGATTCTCTTGGCATCTAGTAGCCTGGGACAGAATTAATTGAACCCTCCAGATCACCTCTTGAGCGGGTTGTTTCCATTGAACGGGTTGGCCTACACGCGGTTTAAATATTCTAAAAACTCCTCTAATTGTTCCCTCAAGTAACCTTTGGAACAGAAACTGCCTTTGCGAACAACGAGGAACGCACCTAGGAGACAGAGGGTGCCATGGCGCTTGTATTCGTACTCGATGCAACGGACTTTCCCTGGTTGGAGGGCTTGTCGCGGGCGATCCGTTCCAGTCCCTGAATGCCGGTCATCTCATCCAGAGAAAAGGTCAGAATCCCCATTCTTTCAAGGTGCGCGGCCTGTTTGTAGACCTTGTTGATCGCGGCGACTTTTCGTTCTTCAGGGGATCACGTTTGGAATTGAGCCAGTAGCGTGAACGATGGGGTTTAAGATCAGCCTCGAGTAGAATTCGGCTGATATGGCGTGAGATTTCCGGAACGATGGCTTGGGCGATGGCCACGGCCCTAAGTTCAGTGGAAGTCTAGGCGGTCGTGGGGACCCATGCTCTTCAGTGTTCTCACAAGCCAAAGCGATGATTTGAGCCCGCCGGTCGAGGGTGAAATGACAGGGGGCACCGATGCGTAATCCGTCTTGCAGCCAGCCCATGAGATCGCGTTTGTCAGGCGGGGTATCAGCGGTCCAACGCTTTTTCCAATTGCCGATGGTCGTGGGCACACAATCAATGAGGGTCGCTATATACCGGGCACTCGAACCTTTTGCCAAGCTCAAGATGATGCGCGCACGGCGGACAATTTTGGCGGGTTGGGCGCGCTTCTTGGAGATCTCGTAGAGCGCCTTGCTGAGGGACTTGCTAACCGATAGTGATTTTCACTTTTTGACATAATCTCCAGCGGCAGTCGCTGAAGATTTCAGATCTCGGAACGTTGTACAAAAGTTATTAACGTCTTTTTCACATTTTTCCTTTATTTCGCCGGTGGCCATTTACTTCTGTCCCACGGTACTAGCGACAATTACCGACTGTATGCGCAATGCTTAGCACTACCGCCGTAACCATCGCAACCACACAGTCACCCGAAAGTCGCCGCCCATTATATAAGACCAACACGCAAAGAGGCATAGCAACCTCGAACACCCCACCGTCGCATCTATAACACAAGCTCGGAATAGAGATTGCTAATTCGCCCACGGATAGCTTCTTTTGAATAAAAATATTTTGGGTAATTGATTTCCAGATGCAATCCAATCCCACCGCGAGAACCCTCAATAAACCGTAAATCTATGGTAACAAACACAATTCCGTGTTTAAGCATAAATATTTTAAACTTGTCCAAACATTTCACGAAGAGATCACTGTTAGAAACATACTGCACGTCAGCAGCGAGCAGCATGCCTTTAACCCTCCTCCTTTTCGTAAACACGACATAGCAATATTCTGTTTCATATTGTATTATGACATGATACACACCGGTCGAAGTGTGGTCCCTGAAGATCATCACGTCTTCGGCGGTTAGCAATTTTTCTGTCTCAGAGTCGATCCTACTGACCGCAACTCCACTTGAGAATATCTTCAGCAAGCTCGGGACGGTGATAGCAATTATCTGCTTGTCGTCAAGTACACTGAATTTGAGCGCCTCAAAAATTCTTCGTACTGATTTCACAGGTGTAAGATTGATTATCACATACTCTTTCTTATATTTCATACTCCTATATAATAACTTCAATCCATGTTTTCTATATTCCTCCCTGACGTACCAAGTTGCCAAATGGCATGTTTTATATGGAACCAGATTGTTCTTGTCAGCCAGTATGCAACCTAAGAAGCCTTGTATGACACCTTTATCATACAATCCCACCCCAAAGTATGGAGTCCCCTTACTCCAACCGTGTTCAAATAACTTACGGTGCTTAATTCGATCACTGCTCAACCCCTCCTCAAGAAGTGACACAACCATTTCTCGCTCCTCATAAACAACCATCCTTATTTCGATACCCTTGTCTGTAGCCATAATTCCTTTCTGTCACTCACTACTACTACACGCTTCCCCTCCGACCGCCCAGTCCACGCCCAAATTGCCATAGTCTAAGACTGCCTCGTAATCGCCAGGATTCAAAGAAGCGCCAAAACCTGACGTCGTTAAATTGCAATCAATAAACACAATTTTACTACCAAACACTCGTTCAATCATGCCTTCTGTATTCTACTGCCTCATCGCGCGCCCGACAACACTCACCACCTGTTGTACATGCATTCCACTGGAGGCCACTGGCGTCCGCTGACATGAGGATTCCATATTATAAACAATCAAGACTATCATTCACCAGGAGACACACTCACACCGAGAAGCCATGAACCACATTTCCAAATGACTGCATCACTTTGATTCCGAACGATTCCCACCACTAGTAACTTTTTCCTTTGGACAGGAAGAAATTTACATGACTAACAGGCCAGTCACCTTCAACGTGCCTACGATTGATGACAGAACCATTTAGGGAATGGTAATTCTGGTAATTCGCGCTGCTAAAAACATATTTATGGGACTCCAAAACCAAAGAAAGCGCTTCTGAATCGATATCCCCCATCCCCCCATACGTCCATGCAAAGTAGTCACATACACTTCCGATCTCGTTTTCGATTCTGACCTTAGATTCGTTGACCTGCCGTTCTAGTTCCACTTTGTCCAAATTCACCAATCGAATATGGTCCAGCGTATGATTTCCTACTTTGAATCCGTCATTATGAAGTTCTCTGAGCATATCCCATGTCACAGCTCTCTTACCTTCGACATGTACGACACTATCCAGAAAATTGGCCTGATATCTGTCATCGCCGTCTATAAACCCAGGATTTACAAATAGTGCAGCATTGGTGTTAAACTGTTTCAACACAGGCGCTATTTTCGAATAACACTCCTCAAAACCGTCATCGAAAGTAAATGCGACTAGTTTCTGCTTAACATCCCTTCGCTCTTCTATTAAGCCAACCGCTTCCTGTATGTTTATGAAATCGGCATGTTTTTTTATGCCATTGAGCAGAGAATATAACAAATCGGGAGGGCAATCTGACCGCGAGATATAGTGACTATTCAGTATATGAACACCCGGAGATATCTTTCTGCACGCGCCTATAGCACTGATTAACATATTTCTCACAGTAGCTCTAATCTTGCTTATCATCACAGATTGTTCTTGCTTTGCCCATCAACTAATTAGATTTGGTGTGTACAGAAACGTCATTTCCCCTAGGCTGTGATGGAATCCGCCCACACGCAAGAATAGACTCTTGAAATCATTCCGGCTGGAATCCGCCCCGGACTCGACGCACTCCTGCAAGCAACACATTTGCCCATCGTTCAGGTGTATACTGCTTCGATAGCTCAAAGCTGTGCTCCCCCATTTCAGATCTCTTATCATCCTCGAGAAGACTGATCCTGGCCATCCGTTCCGCTAGAGCCATCGAATTCCCGGCAGGAAAGGTATACCCGTTCAGACAATCCCTCAGCAGGTGTACAGCAGCACCACAGGCGTCGGAACAAATCAGTGGCAAACCGACAGCTGCTGCCTCTTGGATCACGACTCCCCAAGGCTCTGCACGGCTTGGCAAGACAAAGGCTCCCGCCTGTCTCATCAGATCTGGCAAATCAGGGGGTTGAACGAATCCACTATCTAGCGCACCAGACGACCGAACAACGTGGGCGAGTGGCCCCCTACCAGCGCATACGAGATTCCATGGATTCGGAACCGCATCCCTATACATTACAAACGCCCGAGCAAGCGTGTCGACCCCTTTTTCTTGAACATAACGCCCGACGAACAAAAAATACGGTTTATTATCTAATCCAGCGCCTCGCCTTCTAGCGGAGCTAAACAACTCCCAGTCACATGCGTAGTTTCCATCCAGACATCGATCCCCTTTGTAACCAAGAACAGAGGCAAACGCCTTCTGCCTCTCCCCGGAAACCCACAAAGCGTCGACTGCACGACGTATATGCAACCTTGCGGTTAAACCCGCCAAATATTGCCGCAAACTTCCCTTCCATTGGGTATCACTTCCCGCAATTACCACGGTGCCTTTAGCGCGCATCTTTCTGCAAATTGCCATATATTCACGATCAGCCCAACCACCAACATGAATGACGTCTGGGCTGAACGCACTAACCCGCTCAAACATCACGTCACCCGAAGAAGTATTACGCGCATGAATCTCTCCGAGTCCTTCGAACTGGCGACTCTCAAACGGAGCGCTCGAATCATTAGATTCGGCATGAATCATAAGCTCCACTCCACAACCATTCAACTTCCGAAGGCAGGCGGCGAAATACGGCGAAAGTCGGGGGTGTAGAACAGCGATGCGCATGATCAGATGATCCAAAAACTTGCCCAAAGAACACTCACTCTTCTTTCGTTACTTCGCTTGGTGAAAAATCGAGCGCCTTTCGAAAGAAATCCGCGTAGGCACCCCGAGAGTAGCGAAAAGCCATGAATGTTCGAGCCGACGCCCCGAGACAGCGAACGTCAATGTCTCCATCTATCATGCGCCTGAGTTCCACTTTAAAACCAGCTGCCGAGTCGAAAAGGCGCACCCCATCACAGCCACTGGCCAAGTGGTCAATCGTAGGGCTCGCTTTCGCCAGGATTGCCAGTCCAGCGGCACCATATTGAAAAAATTTAACGGGTGCCTGAAACCACATTGAACCGGGAATGATTCCAAGATCCACATTTGTCAAAATCCGGTCAAGGGAATCCAGATCCAACCTGCCAGGCAAGCAAAATGCATCACTATGCACAGAGCGTTCGACCATCTCTTTGATGGCACCATGGGTCTGACCGTCGCCAACAAGAGTAACTCTGATTTTATGGCCGTCATCCAACAACTGCAACACGGCAGCCACGAGTTCCCTCACTTCATGCCAGGCAAAAAAGGAACCGATATAGACGACACGCAACTCACCGGTTACACTTGGCTCCCGCTTCAAATTAAACTTCATCCGCGAGTGGTCCGTGAATGCTCGAAAAACAACTTCGCCACTGAATATATATCGTTTCCGCAGCACAGCCTCGACGGCAGGCGAATATAGCACCAATCTATTTGCTCGCCTCAAGACTCTTTCCTCATGGCGTCGAACCGCTCGCTCCATTAAAGGGGGGAATCCATGTAAATAACTATATTCATCAATCAACGGATTATCATAGATGGCAAGTAAAGGCACATTCCATTGATCAGACAGCCTGGCACCAAGCGAAGATCCAATAGATATCCAATTGACAATACAATCATATCGTGGACCTGCTTGAAGCCGTCTACCTAGTTCACGGACTTTACAGCGATTCCGCCAGTCCAGTAAATATTGGCGCAACCGTCGAGGAATCCATCTGTAAAAAGCCCGATAACGTGATATCCCTTTGGGCTTCCCAAGTTTTTCCGGTCGCGCCATGACCGCTTCTAGGGGCTCGCCATTAATTGAAACATCAGATCCAATATCATAAATAGACTCGGCCAATGATTTAACCACCGATGCTACCGCCGAATACCTCCGATTCGGGTCAAAATCCGCCTGATCCACCAGCACCAGAACAAGTTTACTCATTGTAATACTTCTGAAGCAGCGTCGGAATATAATTCAACTGGGAAAGGCGGAGTGTATCAAACAAGGACGATGAGAGGGCCGATTCGATGTCCAAGCCTTGCCCGCACTCGCTCTCGATCTCATTCACTCTCGCCTTGAGGCTGCAAAAGTCCTCCACCTTTCGCACAACATCTGAAACGTAATGATTTGTAGGATTCACAATTGTCACGTTGCTACTTTGTATCCAATTACCCAACAACTCATCCACCATTGCTATCAGATGTGCAACGTCCAAGAAATTACGCCGCGCAGCGATCCACAGATCAAATGGCTCCTGTTCCCTGATTTTCCAGACAATGTAGTTAAACAACGTACTCCTATTACGGGTCCGTCCAACAAGATTTCCAGTTCTTACAATGAGGTGGGGTGTCCCAGAGTCTACAACTATCCGTTCACAAGCCAGTTTGTGTACAACATAACGTTTTTTATGTGCTCCATCCATCTGGATTGATGTGGTGCTAAAGTAGACAAAAATCCCTTTTGCGACGCCCAAATGGTGGGTCAGCAATGCAATCTCTCGATCGTATTCAGATTGAATAACTTGACCAGAGTTTGAAACGCCCGAAGCGAACACTGTCGCACCTCGGGACTTCAACAATTTCGCGGCGGTCCCAACTAAGCCGCGTCCGATTATTTCGTTGGTTGTATTCAAAACAATGAGAGTACGGTCCTGTTTTCGCTGATCTAATCGGTATTCACCGACACGGGTTTGTGCCCGCCAAAAGAACGCGCATTGATTCCAACAGTGAGTTCACCGTCCTGAAAAAGAACAAAACCGTGGGACTTTAACATCATTTCAATCTGACTACGGGAAACAAGCGCGTCATGGACTTCCAAAGCAATTACCCTGGTCAATGGTAGGAATTTTGCTGCCACCTCTTCCCTGAAGAGTTCCCCCTCAGCACCCTCAATATCAATCTTCAATAGATCAATTACCTCAATTTCCAACGTCTGAATCAAATCCTCAATGCCGATCGCGGGAATTTCATCAACGCTACTCTCTGATTTTGTGTCAGAAACCGTGATAGCCCAATCCAAACCATCGGCGTACTCCCGACTAGTATAGAGCGTTCCTGACTTACTCCAAATTCCAGCTTCGATAAGTTCGACGTTGGCGCATTTACCTAGATGTTCACGAGCCCGTTTTGCATTCTCAGGATCTGGTTCCAAAATAATGCATTTGGCCTCTGGAAACTCTGACGCAAACTGCAATGAGGCCAGCCCCATATTGCCTCCAAGATCCAGTATAGTTCCGACTGTCGCTCCGTTCTTCGTCAATATGCTGGTAGTAAGATTATACTGACCATCAATGCATAACTCCTCAACACATTTGGCGTCGCTCCCGCCCCTGCGCAAGATGACCTTGGCACCCCAAACCTCAATTTCCAACAATCCCCTTTTGAAAGAATAGGGGATACGACACTTTTCCAGCTTTACCACGAAAGCGACCGGAGCACCTGTCCTCAGTGCCGCTATGACTGCTCTTAGTCCTCTTTTAAATTTTCGCAACCAGTTCATACTGCACTAAATTCCTATCTATGCTTCGGTCTGAATAGATGACAATCGATTACCGGAGTGATGGTATGCAAAGAACAAAAGAATCAGAAAACTGATTGATGAGGTAATCGCATATACTGAGATCAGCATCGATGCCCCGCCCTGCATGCCCGATGTATATAACATCCCTAGACAGGAAACAAGTAGGGCAGTAATATTGAACAAAAAGAATTGTTTCTGCCTATTGGCCAGATAGAAAACAAACAGTAGCGGCGCACTTATAAACTTGAAGAAGAACATTATTGCCATCGGCCGGGCGAATTGCCCAGACGTCGCCCATTCTCCGCCAAATGCAAAGCTGAACAGATCTGGCCCGAACATAGATATCACCGCAAACACCGGAAGCCCCATCAGACATAGCCCCAACAACGTTTTCTGAAACAATGGTCTACATGTTCCCGTTTTCCGACCGTCCTCGACAGCCTTTTGACCGAAAACCTGCGAAACGCTCATAGACAATATATTGACAGGACCCAGCAGGATTCTAAGCGTCAACCCCAAGTAGCCAATGTCATTTCCGGTATATAGTAGCGCAAATGCGTAGATTGGGAGGTTACTTATTGCGGCTTCAACAATTGCGCTTGGAGTAGCCAAGAGTAAAAAGTTTTTGTATTGTAGGCTTAGCCCTTTGAGCTGGCCGACTGAAGGAATGTTTGCATGTATGAGACCGATGAGACTTTTATTACTCCATAGGTAAACCGCGGCCATGGCAATCTGCCCACAAAGGTATCCTACAATCAAACCAAATGAAGATGGATAGACCGAACCAAGGAGAAGCTGTACCGCCCCGGCGGCAACTACAGAAGTAATCTTGGACCGACTGGAAACTCTATATCGTTTCAGACGGTTGGACCATGGCATCAGTATTGCATTACATCCGGAAAATATGAGTGAAATTGGAAGGAGCCATCCGTGACGGATGATCGCTACATCGCATACGTCGAGTATCAGAAAAACGATGGCGACGGAAACCGCTACAACGAGAGTGATCAGCAACGAAAGCAATGCCACATGGGAGGCGGTAGTATCGCCCGCAGGCAGAAGGATTGCGCTGCAGTACTGAATAGTAACCAGCATTGACAAAAGACTCGCGGTGCTAAGGAATATCGCAAAGGAACCATAATTCTCAGGGGAGTAGAGACGAGTCAGAATAATTGAGAGAAAGATTGGGATGACAGACGCCACGCCGCTGCCCGTCATTATGGTGGCGATGTTTCGCAAATACCCGGCGTTGGGTCTGTTTTTCGACTCGTTCAAAATTGCGCCGTATGCATATTCATTGCCTCTCCGAACTCATTCTCAGCACATTGCCCCCTTTGGCCTTTCGTCCCAATACGAGATGTTGTGCTCCAGTATATCGTGAACGCATCAGGTTACGATGTCGGAAAGTTTGTTTGATCTGTTCAGATTCAGGATGTCACTCTATTAATCTCTTCGTATGTGTGTTGGGCGACACCGGACCATTTGAAGTCGTCTGATTTCTGCAGAGAACGTAACTTCAGGTTGGTTAACTCATGGCGCGACAGACTCAACACACGTTCAATAGCGTCAGTGATCTCAGACGGGGACGGCGCGTTCAGGAGAATACCGTTCGAACTCGAAACGAGCTCAGCGACCGCGCCAACGTCTGTCGCGATAATTGCAAGTCCACATGCCATGGCCTCCATAATCACAGTCGGCATTCCCTCAGAGTGGGAAGGGCATATCAGCACGTCGGCAGCGGATAGCTCCAATTTCAGTTGTTCCTCTTGGGTCACGGCCCCCAAATAACTCACATGAGGGAGATCAAGACGACGTTCCTCAGGAATTGGGCCGATCAGGCAAAGATCCATCTCCTTTTGCCATTGTAGATTTTGCTTCATCGCATCATGAAGTTCCTCGATTCCCTTCACCCGATCAAATCTGCCCACAAAAACAAATTTGCGGCGTCGGCTCACACTCGATGGGGCTGAAACAACCCAGCTGTCGTCGATCGCGCCTGCAATCTGAATGATACGCTCATGTGGAACATTCACTCGGTCACGAATCAACCTCGTCAATTTTCCACCCAAGGAAAAAACGTAATCCGCCCTCCTTGCGAGCCGCCCAAATGACGGGCGCATCATCAAATTCTGAATGCGATTTTTCGAATTGATCGGTGGTTGGAACATATTATACCCGTGCAAATTCACACCTACCGGTGGAACGGCTTCACCTCGACGTCTCGCTTTTACAAACGCCCACGCGGTCAGTCCCTGACCGTAGACAAAATCTACCGGGGGCCGTTTTCTGAAGACTTCCAGCGCCGCATTGGAAAACTTCTTCATCTTTCTGATGTAGTGTCCGGGAATCCGTCGGCCTTCGGGCCACTTTATACAGAGGCTAGTTATACGGGCTCGCTCGCCTGCGGACATTCCCTCCAGGTCATCGCGTTGAAATGGCCCCTCGCCAAAATCCGTATGATAGAGGTCGATATCCACATCGAGCCGAGCGAAATATTTTGCCAAACAATAACTGTGCCGTTGAATGCCACCCGTGACGTTGGGAGCTAGTCCGGGCGAAACAATTGCAATTTTCATCTACCTAAATACGTGTTGGGAATCCATGGATAGTTTGCCTTCCTGGCAAAATGACCACTTGGATATGCAATGAACCGGTTCCTCAGAAAAGTTGTGTTCCAGGCTGCAATATCCCGTGTTTAACTATTTGGCTTTACCGATAACGGCCAAATATACGATCCGATTGACCTGAGAAATACGCAGTGAACGAAGGGAAAATTGCCCACTATGGCGTGGAACCTAAGTTCTTCAGGAGCTCCAGATCTTCCACGTAAGCATGTAATGCTTGACTGGCCGTTGCATTCCCATATTCATTCCAATGATAGTTCGACGAAAACTCAAACCTCTCTCCGGACAACGCGTAAACGGCCTTGAAATGCTCTGTCAAGTTGAGAAATGGAACACCAAGACCCATGCAGCTCTTGGACAGAATCAATGATTCTTCCTGCCGATTCTCAGAAGAATCGCCGTAGATAAGCTTACGATTGGCATCGAATACAAACAGGAACGGTCGCTCGTCATTCAGTTTTTGGATCTCATTCACAACAGAATCACTGGCAGAAATCAACCACTGAGCACGTCGACTACCACTCATAGGATTCGATTTCTGGGTTACTCTTCTTAGACGTAGAGGATTTCGAATCGACAACTTGAAGTTTGACCGCAGATATCTCAGAGAAGCTACGTTTTGCATCAACCACCGTTCGTGCACCCTTGTTTGCGGCAGATCAGCTTTACGAACTTTCCGGTCCCCGTCCGAAAATTGAAACTGCGTAACTTGATTGATCGGAGTCAATTCCCTAACACTCCGTGAAATCGACCCGTCGCGAGCAAAATACACAATCAGATCAGGGTCAAACTTCTCCGCCACGTATCTTGTCATGTTTACTAATTGAAGCAAATTTGCTCCATCTCGCCCAAAGGCATACACATCGCATCTCTCTCCGATCAAACCGTCCAGTTGTTCGGCAAGGTGGGTTGAAACGTCGCAGTAACGATTTTCGATATAGGAATCCCCAATTATGGCAACGAGAGATCGTGAGGGATCGCGCTCGGCCTTCAGTTGGTAATCTTTCCCAGAGTGCCATCCAAGGTTATTGATCCGAATCTGATTGCGTATTTGCCCCAACTTTCCGGCTCCAAAGCGAAAGCTTTTTCCATGGGTTTCTGGCGCATAGCGATCAAACTGGAACTCGTGATCCCTGATTGACGATATTCGATCCGGCACTGCAATAACAAACCTGCAGATAGACTCACTGACCATGCCAAAGAGGAATGTGAAAAGAGATATTCGAAGAAGAAACCTTTTCATTCTAAAATTGAAAATAGATGAACGTCATCTGATCTTTGCTCGAAAACACCACTATCGAGACTGCCACACCCAAGTATACCGCCCATCGAAGCGGTGTAGACTTGAAGGGCTTTGCCAAGGGATATGACTCATTTCGTTGGCTCCACTCAGCGACAAACAGGGGGAGTATGTACAGCAACGGAAACGCTTCGTCAAAGGAGAACGGATTCTCCCATTGCGTGAAAAGACCAGAGATATAGTATACTGCTTGATCGATAGTTTCAGCCCTGAAGAAGACCCATCCCAAACAAACAAGCGAAAAAGTCCGTAGGATTCGGAAACCATCAGCAAGGGTTGGAAATAGTCGGCCGGCAGATACCGTGTCGAGGTGGTCACGATTTTTCGATCTGAGCAACAATGGCAAGAAGTACAGCGCATTGATGGCTCCCCACGATATAAACGTCCAATTCGCGCCGTGCCATAAACCACTCAGCAGAAAAATGGCGAATACATTGCGAATCACCTTGGTCTTCCCCCCCCTGCTGCCACCCAACGGAATATATACGTAATCTCGGAACCAGGTTGACAGTGAGATATGCCAGCGTCGCCAGAATTCCCCTATGTCCCGCGAAAAGTATGGATAGCGGAAGTTGGTCATCAATTCAAAGCCAAAAAGACGTGCCACGCCAATTGCAATATCAGAATATCCAGAAAAGTCGCAGTAAATCTGGAATGCAAAAAAGACCATCCCTAACACCAGAGCAGCTGGGTGCATCGATTCATAATCACCAAAAATCGTATTTGCAGCGACCGCACAATTGTCTGCAACGATAATTTTTTTGGCGAACCCCCAGAGTATCTGCCGGCATCCGTCGACCGCACATTTGTAGTCAAACTTCCTCTTGGTCAGAAACTGAGGCAAGAGATTGGAAGCTCTCTCAATGGGTCCAGCAACCAATTGCGGGAAAAACGCGACGAATGATGCAAAGGCGACAAAATCTTTCGTAGGGCGGAGGTTTCTCTTGTATACGTCCAATGTATAACTAAGCGTTTGAAATGTGTAGAAGCTGATCCCGACAGGCAATATAACGCTAATCGTTACCGCTGAAAGCGTCACCCCCACGGAATCAAACGCTGCGATTAGTGATTCGGCGAAAAAATTGAAATATTTAAATATTCCGAGGAGCCCCAGATTGAATACAAGGCTCGCAGCGAGACAATATTTACGAGTCTTACTTGATACCCCCGAGCCTAAAAGCAAGCCGAGGACGAAATCTACAACAGTACTCGCAACGATGAGAATTAGAAATCGATAGTCCCACCAACCGTAGAAAACATAGCTAGCGAGGAGGACAAAGGCATTCTGCAACCTCAGGTGACCACCATTTATTCCCCAATAGATCGCGAAGACAAGAGGAAGAAAGGCTATGAATTCGAGTGAATTAAATAGCATACTCGCACATGTATTTCAGACACTCAGCGCAGCAGGGCCATTGTGCTTTTTTCGAAAACATATAGGAACTTCTCTCTGCGATCTGTGCTTATCTGTCCCACAGGAATCAGCATTACACTGAATGCCCAATTCTCTCGGTTTTCTCTTACCTTTGGACGGTTCGGCGTTGCTTCTATTTGGATACTTCCTGCGATCCATTTTCTCTAACGCGGCGACCGCACAGGCCGTTACATCCATTATTTGCTCGCTAGCAAACGGAGATAAACGGCATAAGACGTCTTTCCCAAAGCAAGAATTCCCGCATCAAGTTGCTCAGCGCTGATCCATTTATTCCGCCACGCAATCTCCTCCAAACAGGCTATCTTGAAGCCTTGATGATGCTCAATTGTCTGAACGAATTGGGATGCTTCGAGTAGCGATTCGTGAGTGCCAGTGTCAAGCCAGGTGTGACCCCGTCCTAATCGCTCTACCCGGAGATCGCCACGATCGAGGTAAGCCTGGTTAACCGAGGTGATTTCCAGTTCTCCACGAGCAGATGGTTTGACCGACTTTGCTATCGAGACGACATCGTTGTCGTAAAAGTACAACCCGGTGACCGCGAAATCCGATTTGGGATGCTCTGGCTTTTCCTCGATCGAGATTGCCTTCCCGTCGGAGTCAAATTCGACTACTCCAAATCGTTCCGCATCTTTGACTTGGTAACCAAAGACTGTTGCTCCATGGGCATGGGACCGGGCATGTTGTAATTGCGTAGAAAACCCCTGACCGTAGAAAATATTGTCCCCGAGAATGAGTGCACAAGGATCATTGTTGATGAAGGATTCCCCAATGATGAATGCTTGGGCAAGCCCATCAGGGCTGGGTTGTTCGGCATACGATAGTGAGATCCCAAAGCGTGAGCCGTCGCCTAGCAGACGTTGGAACAACGGTAAGTCTTCAGGCGTGGAGATGATCAAGATCTCCCGTATCCCTGCCAGCATGAGAACGGACAGCGGGTAGTATATCATCGGTTTATCATAAACCGGTAGCAACTGCTTGCTCACTGATATGGTTACGGGATGGAGTCGGGATCCGCTGCCACCTGCTAGTATAATGCCTTTCATTAGAGGGGAAATTGAGAAAGATGAAATAGGGAGCCGGAGTTTCGGATCAGAAGCAGAGGGGTTCGTGCCGGTTGTTCATGCTTTCGTGTTGCCGTCCAAGGAGAACCCCATGCGCCTTAAGATCTGTAGCGTTGACAGCAGGAATGTAGCTGCATCCTTCAGCAGAAGCCAGCAAGTCCAGCGTTCTTTTAGTTATCGGGCCGAGACGGTGAGCTTTGATATGAAACCGTCGGGTAACGCCTCTTCGGCACGCTTCAGTATTATTCGCACCACCTGCCCTAGACTTACCACGGCTCTGGTCGATCAATGAATAGGTTTCGTTCGTGGGGTAACCTTTGAAGAATTCGAAAATGGCTTACTGTGACGCAAACGCATTCTGGTGGACCTCGAGTTCTCTCCACAAGTTGATCTTCATATGCCTACTTTGCCGAAACTTAGTTTTCAACTTCGCCCATCCGCTCCAAGCGGTAGCTTCCGTCCAGTATTGCTTGCCACCACGGTTCGCTGTCTAGATACCATTTAACCGTCTTGCGGAAGCCGGATTGGTGATCCTGTTTTGGCTCCCAACCAAGCTGATTTTTGATTTTTGAGGCGTCGATGGCGTAGCGCTTATCGTGTCCTGGACGATCTTCGACGTAGGTGATTTGATTGGCGTAAGGTCTACCATCCGCTCTGGGGCGAAGATCATCAAGAGTGGCGCAGAGTTGGCGGACGAGATCGATGTTCTGCATTTCGTTATTGCCACCAATGTTGTAGGTATCGCCTGGAACGCCCCCCTTTAAGACCGTTAGCAGTGCTTCTGCGTGGTCTTCCACGTAAAGCCAATCACGGATATTCTCACCCTTCCCGTAAATTGGGATTGGCTCATTTTTCAGGCATTTTAGGATCACTACCGGGATGAGCTTTTCCGGAAACTGATACGGTCCGTAGTTATTGGAACAATTCGTGACAAGAACTGGCAAACCATAGGTGTCGTGCCATGCCCGAGCAAGGTGATCGGAAGATGCTTTGCTTGCCGAATATGGAGAATGCGGGTCGTAAGGGGTCGACTCAACAAATCGGCCCTCCGAGCCCAGTGATCCATAGACTTCATCAGTCGAAACATGAAGAAATCGAAAGTCTTCCGGCTTACCTTCGGCTTTCCAGTAATTCAACGACGCCTGCAGAAGGTTGTAGGTGCCGATGATATTTGTCTGAATGAACTCTCCCGGTCCGTCGATCGAACGATCCACATGCGACTCGGCTGCCAGATGCATGATCGCGTTTGGTTGGTGCCGGGTAATCGCGTCCTTCACCGCGCCAGCATCCACAATATCCGTTTGTTCGAAGGAATACCGATCTTGATCCGCGACGCCCGCCAATGACTCGAGGTTTCCTGCATAGGTCAGTTTATCTAGGTTGATAATCTCATCCTTGGTGGTCACCAGTATGTGTCGGACGAGATTGGACCCGATAAACCCGGCACCTCCCGTAATCAGAATTTTCATTGTCTCAGTTTCCATCGGCATCCAGTCAGCAGGGAGCTTTTAGTGGATTGGCCTCGCGGACGTTATCAATTCTTGGCCGCCGCCCGGACTGCCGTGCATATTCGTTTGATCTGCTCCGATGCGAGGTAGGGATGAAATGGGAGCGAAACGACACGCTCGGACGCAGCCTCGGCTACAGGCAGATCACCCCGCTGGTAACCCAGTGAATCATAGGCGGCAAGCAAATGCAGTGGTTTGATATAATACACCGCTGTTGGAATACCCTCGCTTTTCAGTGCAGTCTGTATCTCTTGCCGCTTCCCGCTTTGGAGGGTGAACTGAGCCCAAACGGAGCGCCGTTCCTCAGGAACAATGGGCAGTTGCAGATTCGTGTCTGCGAGATGATCAACATAGGTATCCGCAACAATTTGTCGGCGACTAATTTCGTCTGCATATATTTTGATCTTTTCCAAAAGAATTGCGGCCTGAATCGTGTCCATACGGGCGTTCAAACCGATCCTAACATTGCTATACTTGTCCGTTCCTTTTCCATGGACTCGTATTGACGCCATTTTCTCAGCTAATTTCGCATCATTTGTAAAAACCGCACCACCATCACCATAACAGCCCAGCGGTTTGGCCGGAAAGAAACTGGTGGTGCCGATATCTCCCTGAGTCGGAACCCGCGCGCTTTTATAGGTCGCGCCGAACGATTGCGCCGCGTCCTGAATCACAAACAAGTCGTGTTCATGCGCGATCGCCATTATTTCATCGTAGTCGCAGGGGAGCCCAAACAGATCCACGGTCACGATGCCCCGCAGATTGAGCGAGGCATCCCGATTGGACACGTCAACAGCCCACTTCAGTTTCACCGGGTCAAGATTGTATGTTTCGGGATCAATATCCACGAATATCGGAGTGGCACCCAACAGCGAAATCATCTCGGCGGTCGCAAAAAATGTGAACGGCGTTGTGATAATGGCATCGCCTGGCTTCACGTCATAAGCCATCAACGCCATAAGCAGCGCATCCGATCCGCTGGAGCAACTCAGGCAGTGCGCCGCTCCGACAAATTCTGACAATCTGTTTTCCAACTGCTCGACTTCCGGCCCCATGATGTATTGCCCATGCTCAATCACGCGGGCCACGGCTGTGTTGATTTCCGCTTCGATCCGGCGTCGTTGCGCCCGTAGATCTATGAATGGAAGCTCCGTTAGGGTCATACTTTCGGTCATCGCTATCCGCTTTTGACAACAATCGACAGTTTTTGAGGAGATCGACATGCCCAAACCGGGAGGCCAACAGTCTCCGCCTCAAATTCCATCTTAGTGACTATGGCAGGCTGCCGCATTTGGTCCTTTGCCGAGACTTTCGGCAAAACCAGGTTGGCGGCTTGAATTGTGATTGCTGCCGTCACCAGGTGAGGCTGCACGAACGCCGACTGTTCAGCGTCCGAGAAATTTGAGCAAAAGCGGAAGCATGGTGCTGCCCCGTTTGTGCCACGTTTCGAGTCGTCCGATCCGCTCGTTCAAAAGGCCACGACGGGATTCATCTTCGCGCGCGGCCAATTGTTTGAGGCGATCCAGCCGTTCGATCCCATGTTCCATATGCGGCTCGATCTGTTCTTTCACGAACCCGGAGACGAGGGAACGCAGGCTAGTTTCGGGGAGGTAGTGATCGCTGCGCTGATTTGGCACAGAAACAATCTCTACTGCCCCGGTCGAACGTAGGAATTTGAGGCCTTGGCTCGCTGATCCCTTACTGATCTCAAGTCGGTGTACAACGTCCTCGAGATTCAGCGGATCGGCGGAAAGATAGATCAAGCCGTAGATCTGCCCGATCGATTTTGGGAGACCGACCAGTTGCGCCATGCGCACGAACAACTCTATGCACTCTTCTTCCAACTCCGTTAAACCGTTGTCGATCAACGAATTGGAGTTCTCTGGCGAAAATTGGGTATCGGTGAATTGCAAGTCGCGCACAGAATGCGCAGGGGGAAAAATTGTTCAAGAAAAATTGAACCCTAGTTGTGGATAATATCTGGCTCGCGCAATAATCTCACCTCTTGCATTAGCAGTTTTAATGAATATCTGGAACCATCACCCTTTCGCCTTCACCACTTAACCAGAACCCACTAATCTCCAACTCTCGTTGAACAATGGATCGTGCCCGCGTTGACAATTGGTGTGAGAAAGGTGTCCTGATGCTGGTGCTGATGGCACTGGCGGTCGGTGTTCTTGGCCTCGGCGGAGTGAGGAACGAGGAGCTTGCCATCATGGCGATCCTGATCGTGGCGGCGACGGGGCTGTGGCTGACCCGGATCTGGATGGCTCGCGCGGCCGAGATCCACTGGCCTCCGATGTGTTGGGGAGCGCTGGTGTTCGTGGTGTACGCGTTGGCCGTCTATCCGTATGCGCCGGTCGAATATGCCGCGCGCAGTGAACTGTATCGCGTGCTCATCTACGCATTGATGTTCTTCGTGGTGGTGGATAATGCCCGCGGACGGCACGCAGAAAATATTATCGCCTATCCCTTGATTGCGATCGCGACAGTCGTTTCGATCTACGGCGCATATCAATTCCTGACCCGATCGGATATGGTTTGGCACTTTGTTCGCCCCACTCAATACGCTGGCCGAGGATCCGGTACTTACATTTGTCCAAATCATCTCGCCGGCTTGCTCGCAATCACGCTGCCAATCGCAGTGGCGTATCTTTTCCACGGCCGCGCCGCCGCCACCGCTAAGACTCTCATCGGCTACGCCGCACTGATCATCGCCGGGGGACTCGCAACCACTGTGTCACGCGGCGGGTGGGCGGCGGCCGGACTCTCGCTGACGGTCCTGTTTGTAGTCCTGTTCATCAAGCGCCGAACCAATCGTCTGCCGGTGATTCTGGCGTTGGTGATTTTTGTCGGCGGCGGAATCGGATTCGTGATCAAGGGTAGCTTGGCCAGCACCCGTATGGAACTCACGACCGCCAGCGGCAAGGTTGACGACCTGCGTTTCCTGATCTGGAAATCAGCGGCCGGGCTCTGGAGCGATCATCCCTGGGTCGGAGCGGGCCCGGGCCAGTTCGAACATCAGTTCCGTACTCATCGACCGCGGAGATTGCAGATGCATCCGGTAAGGGTGCACAACGACTACCTCAATACCCTTGCTGATTGGGGAGTGTTGGGGTTCCTCATTGTACTCGGAAGCTGGATGGCATTCTGGTTCACCGTCCGGGCGGCCTGGCGGTGGGGCAACCGCGATGGCGACGATCTCGGGGCCAAGTCCAGTGATCGCACCGCGTTCCTGCTCGGGACGAGCACCGGGATCGGGGCGTTATTGATTCACTCGCTGGTGGATTTCAATTTTCATATTCCGGCCAATGCATCCGTAGCGATAGTGCTCGCAGCACTGGTGGGTGCACTCACCCGGGGGGCACGTGCCTTCACGGTGTTCCGGCTGGAAATCGGCGGAAAGCTGATCGTGACCACGCTGTGCGCACTTTGCTCAGTCTGGCTGGTTCAGGAATCGTATACCAAATACCAGGAAGGACGCCTGATCACAGCATCGCGCCATCTCGGCCTGCCACTCGACGAGCAAAAGGCCCATCTGCTGGCCGCCCAGGCAATCGACCCGATGAATCCGTGGACCACGTTTCGAATCGGCGAGAACATTCGAAATACCTGGTGGGAGAGCGACCACAACTACCACGGGCCAATGAAGGAGGCCATCGGGTGGTTTGACCGTGCCCAAGAGTTGGATCCGCTCTACAGCTTTGCCTTGGTCCGGGCGGGGATGTGCTGGGACTTTCTGCGGAAGTACGAGCAGGCGGAACCGTATTTTCTCCGCGCCAGCGAGCTTGATCCGCGGGGCGCGAACACCGCGTCACTCACGGGTTGGCACTGGGTGCAGGTCGACGAATTTGCCAAAGCTCGCGAGAAATTCCACCGGGCGCTGTTCCTCAGTGAAGGGAACGACGACCTCGCCATGGAATACCTGCAGATCCTCGATGAGATTGCACCTGAGCCGGCAAAACCTGCCACGCCAGCACCGGCCCCTGAGACCAATTAGCCGCACGGATCCTCAAGGCTTCGGCAACAGTTTGCGCTGCAAAAAATCCAAGCGGCGCTGTCTTCCGTAGCTCGTTTCCGCCGAACCGTGACCACCACTCGGTTGCAGCACGAACTCGAAATCCTTGCTCGCCTTTACCAACGCATCAACCACCTGAAGCGTACTCGCTGGATCCACATTGCGATCTTCGCCACCGAGCATCAGCAACAGGTCACCCTCCAATCGGTGCGCCTGAACCAAGTTGGAACTCTCCTCGTAGTGCTCCCCCAGCGGCCACCCCATCCAGGCTTCGTTCCACCAGATCTTGTCCATGCGATTGTCATGACACCCACAGTCAGCCACCGCCACATGGTAGAAGTCCGAATGCGCGATGAGCGCCCGCATCGCGTTCTGTCCGCCGGCTGAACCTCCGTAGATTCCGACCCTGGTCAGATCCATGAACGGCCGCGTCTTCGCGGCTGCCTTGATCCACGCAATTCGATCTGGAAACCCCGCGTCGCCAATATTCTTCCAACAAACATCATGGAATTTCTTTCCCCGCCAATTGGTGCCCATGCCATCCATCTGCACGATGATGAATCCGCTTTCCATGATCTCCCGGCGGTGCGTGTAGTCGTGCCGAAAGCCCTTGGGCGCGAACGCGCCGTGCGGCCCGGCATAGATGTTCTCGATAACGGGATGCTTCTTCGCCTGATCAAACTCGCGCGGCAGATGGATGACACCGTGAATATCGGTCTCTCCATCCCTTCCTTTCGCAACAAAGCGTTCTGGGAAACGGTAGCCGCCCGCTTGCCAATCGCGGACGTCAGCACGGTCGATCTCACAAATCAGTTCGCCATCGATCGCACGCCGCAATTCGTGGACCGGGGGAAGATCCACCCGGGACCAGGTATCGATGAAGTACTTGCGTGAGGGAGAAAACTGAACGGTATGGGTTCCGTCCCCTTCGGTGAGAATCACGAAACCCTTACCGTCATAATTGATGCGACAGCGGTGGACAAAGTAGGGATCTTGTCCGGCGCGGACACCCAAAGCGTCAAACCAGATCTGCTCCTTCTCCTCGTCGACATGGGTGACGCGCCGCACCATCCATTTTCCCTTCGTGATCGGACGAATCGTGTCTCCACCGAATTGATACAAATGATTCCAGCCATCCCGCTCAGATATCCACAGACCTCCGGTTCCCTCGTCCAGAAAACGAAGGTAGGTCTTGTAGGCGTAGTCAACAAAGGTGGGACTCGTTTCCTCGACCAGCTTTGAGACCTCCCCCGTCTCCGCCTCGATCTCCAATACGCGCAACGTCTGGTGGCCCCGTTCATTGAACATAAAGGTGAAACGCTTCGAATCAGACTGCCATCGAAACTTGTCAATCCGCCACGGATTCTCGAACAGACTACCATCGACCGGCACTTCCTTCCCCTCCTCGACAGCAAACAGATGAACCGTCCGGGTCGGAATCGGATCGCCCGGCTTGAGGTAGGAATAGGACTGAAGCTTGGGCTGTAACTGGTCCTTGGGAGAGGCCTCGATGTAGTGAACCCGACGTTCATCCACGCGTTTCGTTTTCAGCGCAATCAGATGTTTCGAATCCGGTGACCAATGAACATCAGGAACCTGTGAATCCTCCGACGCCCGCCCGTACTGCATACTGATCGCGCGCTCCCGACTCACGTCATGTCCGAAGCTGTCCGTTTCCGATCCACTGATTGTCAAACGGTTCTCCTGCTCCGATTCCACATTGCGGAGCCACAGTTGATGTGCCCGCACAAAAGCCTCCCATCGTTTGTCAGGTGAGACCATCCGCCTCTTCTGAGACGACTGCCGCTCCGAAGGTCGGCGGGATCGGCGGGTGCTTTTCACTCGCTCCAACTTACTGAGAGAACCTGACTCACGATCCCACTTCCAACTACCCTTGTTTCCCAACAGATGAATCGTCGCTGCACCATCCACGAATCGCAGCGAATCAATCGGCAGTCGTTCGGGAGAAACCGGTTCACCGATTGCTTCACTCAACTGACGCGCCACTTCTTGGTGATCAAAGGCCGGTATCTTTTTGCCAACTGCCGTTTCCACCATGAGAAACTGCCGGCGCCTCTCACTGCCGTCCTTTCGATACCAAAATTGCGAATCGCCGATCCAATGCGGCCGCAGTGAAACCTGATACACCGCCGGCGGCTTCGCCGGAAGAACCGGCAACTCACCTGCGCGCCCGACAAACGCTGTGAATACAATCAACCAACAAAGTCTCTGCATCCCCTTGGCTATCCCGACGGACACAGGTCGTCAACACATGGGCGAGACGGCCTGGTCAGAAGCGCAGCGGCTGGGAAGAAACAAAGGCGGGTTCACACGAACGGGACGGATGGAGAGTGGTTCACGATTGTTATCGATTGATGCGGGTCGGGTAACCATTGGGAAAACCACGCAAAACAACCTCCCGCAGCAGCTGACGTGAGTCGGCTCAAACTACGCTCCGAAACCGATGTAGGAGCAACCTCACATTCGCCGCCACCAAGCCCACCCGAAGACACGCGTTTGTTTTCTTCGAATTTGCCGCTCCCTCCATTAAAAAAATAGAAAACACGATATTTAAAACGATCACCTCTCTTTTCCGAAAGGAGACGCTCGTCGAGCAGGCGCTTGATGAATGTCACGAAATGTTGGCTTTGGATTGGGACATGTACCGGGCCGCCACCGAGTCCTTGCGGCGAACTGATGCCGCTGCTTTCGATCTCGACATTCGCGACGCCGACAAGCTCGAAGCCGGTCAGTTGGAGCCCAAGGTCGCCTCGATCGAAACCCGGATTACGGATCTCTTCCAACGGACCGCCCACGCTTTCAAGTCTGGGGATGAAGACAGTCTCCGCCATAATTCTCGGTTCAAATTCCGCCGGGAATTACCCAAGGCGTCCGGCCTCCATTAAGCAACGGCGTGCCGGTATCAACCACCCACGTCAGTTCCAGCTCCATCATTGGCATGGGCTTGAAACGGGATGCCAAATCGGTCCAATGGAACACGGTTCGTGACATGTTGATGGCCTGGATCGTCACCCTGCCCATCGCCGGAATCATCGCGGCAATTCTGGCGCGTTGGCTTGCGTAGAGTCTCTCTCCGGCGGTTCAGCAAAAGCGCGAAGCCCAAGTCCGGAAGTCCGGGTTTGACTTCGCATACAATGCTTTCATCGTCCCCGCACCGAATATGGCCTTGGACAAAGCCAAATTGAGCGACTTGAAATTGGACCGGGCGGATGAGGAGAAATCATCGGCATCCGGCGTGTTCTGGTTACTCTTGGTGGTGGTCCTGCTGGGCGGATCGGCCGGGGGCGCGTATTGGTGGAAACAGAACGCTGCACTCGCAGTGAAAACCGTGGCAGTGCGGCGAGTGACCACCGGGAATGCATCCACCGTACTGAATGCCACGGGCTACGTAACGCCGCGACGACTTTCCACAATTTCCTCCAAAGTCACCGGCAAAATCACCGAGGTTCTGATCGAGGAAGGCATGAAGGTTCAGCAGGACCAGGTATTGGCCCGTTTGGATACCTCAAATATCGACGTGAATCTCCGCTTGGCAGAAGCACAACTGCTGGTTTCGCAGTCGGCACTGCAAGAAACAAACGTTCGCCGTAAGGAAGCCAGGTTGGAATTGGAGCGGGTGACCCGGCTTGTGCGGGAAGAGATTGGGACCCAGTCGGAACTGGACGCCGCCACCGCATCCCACGACGCGTTTGGAGCTCAGCTCGCGCGGCAGGGTGAGGAGATCAAGGTTGCGCAGCGGCAGATCGATCTTTGGGTGCAGGAATTGAAGGATCGCGAGATCCGCGCGCCTTACGCCGGAGTGGTGATCAGCAAAAACGCCCAGGTTGGCGAAATGATTTCGCCCAACTCAGCGGGCGGTTTCACGCGAACGGGGATCTGCACCATCGTGGACATGCAGTCGCTGGAGATTGAAGTGGACGTGAACGAGGCCTACATCAATCGCGTGCTGGCAGACATGCCGGTCGAGGCAAAACTCGATGCCTACACCGATTGGAAAATTCCCGGCCGGGTGATTGCGATCATCCCGACCGCCGATCGCAACAAGGCCACGGTGAAGGTACGGATCGGATTCAACGAACTGGATGACCGTATCCTGCCGGACATGGGGGTGAAGGTCGCGTTTCAGTCCGTGGCCAATGAGGCTGAACCCACCGTGCAGTTTGTCATTCCGTCCGCAGCGGTAACAGCCCAGGGCGGACGCAGCGTGGTGTTTGTCATTGCCGGAAACACGGTCGAGCGCCGGGCGGTCACGCTGGGTGATGAACAGAACGGTGAAGTGATTGTCCTGGCCGGAGTCGCCGGCGGTGAAAGGCTGGTTTCCCCGATCCCCGCAGATCTTGAGCCGGGCGTAAAAGTGAAAATAGCTAACAATGAGTGAAAACGGTGAAGTCCTGGTCGAGGTCAAAGACGTCGACAAGAATTATCGGCGCGGGTCCGAAGATCTGCACATCCTCGACAAACTGAACCTGGAAGTGCCGCGCGGAGAGTTTCTCGCGCTCATGGGACCGTCCGGTTCCGGCAAGAGCACGCTGCTGAATCTGCTGGGTGGGCTGGACCGCCCGACCGCCGGTTCCGTCTCCATCGGTGGGGATGACATCAGCCGCCTGTCCGACCGTCGCCTGGCTGGCTGGCGCTCTCGCCACGTGGGTTTTGTGTTTCAGATGTATAACCTGTTACCGGTGCTCAGCGCCGCCCGCAATGTGGATCTGCCACTGTTGCTCACGAAACTCTCGGCCCGCCAACGCCGGGCGCAGGTCGAACTGGCTCTGTCTGCCGTGGGGCTGTCGCATCGTCTCAAGCACTACCCCAACCAACTGTCCGGCGGCGAACAGCAGCGTGTTGGCATCGCCCGCGCCATCGTGACCGATCCATCAATCCTCCTGTGCGACGAGCCGACCGGTGATCTGGATCGCAAGGCCGGCGATGAAATTCTCGACCTGCTCGAATCGTTGAACAAGCAACAGGGCAAAACGATCATCATGGTCACCCACGATCCACACGCGTCGGCCCGTGCCTCGCGCACGCTCTACATGGACGAAGGGCGGCTGCTGACGGAGAACCCCGCATGAAGTATCTCCCGATCATCTGGGCGAATTTGAAGCGGCGCAAACTGCGCACCGCATTGACCACGGCCTGCATTCTCATCGCTTTTCTTCTCTACGGCTATCTTTGTGCCATCGAAGAGGCACTTCAGGCGGGTGTCAGTGTGGCCGGCGCCGATCGACTGATGGTTCGGCATAAGGTTTCGATCATCCAAGTTCTTCCCCAAAGCTATCTGGAACGCATTCGCAGGATTCCCGGTGTCAAGCAGGCCGCGCACGCCACCTGGTTCGGCGGCATTTACAAGGAGCCCCGAAACTTTTTTGCCCAAATGCCGATTGTTCCGGAGGATTACTTCGCCATTTACGATGAGTTCAAGCTGCCCGAGGACCAGATGAAGAAGTGGCTCGAGACCAAGAACGGAGCCGTGGTGGGCAAGAACACGGCCGATCGCTTCGACTGGAAGATCGGCGACCGGATCCCGATCCAGGCAACGATCTATGAACGGGATGGTGAACAGATGTGGGACTTCGACCTCGTGGGAATCTATGACAGCGACAAGAAGGGCGCCGACACGACGAAGTTTTTCTTTCGGCACGATTACTTCGACGAAGCCCAGGCCGCAATGGAGGAAGGCATGGTCGGTTGGTATCTGATCCGCGTGGATGATCCGGATCAGGCTGAGTCAGTCGCCAAGGCCATCGATGATGAGTTCGCCAATTCACCCTTCGAGACGAAGGCTGAAACGGAAGGAGCGTTTGTGCAGGGATTTGCCAAGCAGATCGGGAACATCACCGCGATCATGATTGCCATTCTGGGGGCGGTTTTCTTTACGATCCTGCTTGTTGCCGGAAATACCATTGCCCAATCCGTCCGCGAACGGACCGAAGAACTCGGGGTGTTGAAGGCGCTCGGATTCACCAACACGCAGGTCCTGCTGCTCGTCCTCGGCGAATCCTGTTTTCTCTCCGTACTCGGCGGCGCCATCGGGCTGGGGATCGCTTTCCTGCTGATCTCCCGGGGTGATCCGACCGGCGGTTCGTTGCCCATTTTCTATCTGCCCACACCCGACATCATCATGGGTGTGATCTTCATGATCGTCCTTGGCCTCCTCACCGGTCTGACGCCGGCGATCCAGGCCACCCGCCTGAAAATCGCCGACGCCCTACGTCGCGCCAACTGACCGGAACAGTCACCGGATTCCTCACCATGCTCAGATTCATTCGCCAGGCCCTGGAAGTCACCCGCCTCTCCTTCGCGACGCTCATGCAACGCAAAGGCTCGTCATTCGCCGCCGTGTTCGGAATCGCCGGAGTTGTCGCCGTCTTTGTGGGCGTGCTTTCCATCGCCAATGGATTTCGTAGTGCGATGGTGGTTGCGGGTTCTCCGCGCAATGCCGTCATCCTCCGCAGCGGCGCTGATTCCGAGATGATGAGTGGCATCAGCCGGGAGGAATCCCGGATCGTGGGCGACGCGCCGGGAGTGGTACAGGGGAAATCCGGTCCGCTCGTGTCGGCAGAATTGTTCGTCGTTATCAATCTTCCGAAACGTTCGACCGGTACCGATGCCAACGTACCACTACGCGGGGTGGAGCTGGAGGCCTTTGACGTCCGGGACGAGGTAGAGATCGTGGAAGGTCGTCGGTTCGAAACGGGCAAAAACGAAATCATTGTCGGGCGCGCCGCTGCGTCTGAATTCGCCGGGTTGAACTTGGGGAACAAATTCAAAGTCGGCAAAAACGAGTGGACCGTCGTGGGCATCTTCGCCCAACGCGGAGGCATTTCCGAATCGGAAGTCTGGACGGATGCGAGCGTGTTGCAGTCGGCGTATCGCCGCGGCGACACCTTCCAATCCGTGTACGTACGCCTGACGGACGCAAATCAGTTCGATGCCTTCAAGGATGCACTCACCACCGATCCGCGACTGAACGTGAAGGTGATTCGGCAGTCCGATTTCTACGCGGAGCAGTCCACCGTCCTCTACAACCTGATCGTCGGTCTGGGAGCACTGATCGCGAGTCTGATGGCAGTGGGTGCGATTTTCGGAGCGTTGAATACGATGTTCAGCGCGGTGTCCACGCGCACCCGCGAGATCGCGACCCTACGGGCGCTCGGTTTCAACGGCTCGCCCATCGTGGTCTCCATCATGATCGAGTCAGTGCTGCTCGCGTTCATTGGCGGTGGCATCGGAGGCGGACTTGCCTACTGGGCCTTCGACGGATACCAGGCGGCGACGATGAACTGGCAGACCTTCAGCCAGGTCGCCTTCGCCTTTGACGTCACCCCGGCGCTGCTGGTCCAGGGCATTTTCTACGCGGCCGTGATTGGCATGATCGGTGGACTCTTCCCCGCAATTCGAGCCGCCCGCATGCCTGTCGCCACCGCCTTGCGCGAGATCTGATTCGTAACTCTGCCGTTTTTCTGACCGCGGATGACACAGATAGCGCGGATGACGTGGGAACGCTGTTGTCCCCGATTGCAACGAACGCCCATGTAGGATGGACCTGTGGCGAGAAGCATGTCGGAGCCGAAAACGAGAAAGCCCGACCGCGCTTCCATCACGCGATCGGGCTCTGAACAAAACGGTTTTGAAGCGAATTACTTCGCGGGTCGCCCGGCGAATCCGGCAGCGGCGAGGGCATCGATCAACTCCTGCGGCTCAAAGTTGCCGCTGACTTCAAAGCTCTTCGCCTTGTTGGCAATCGTGTTTCCTTCAACGCCTTTGACGTCCTTGATCGCTGCCTTGGCTTTCCTCACACAGCCACCACAACAGAGATGCACGCCATCGAGTTTCAGTGAGGCGACCTTGCCTTTCTTCACCTTGGCCGCAGGCACCTTGAGCTTGCCATCCGTCTTGCCCGTGAACCCCGCATTGCCGAGCGCAGCCAGAGCCTTCTTCAGGGCAGCGACCTCGCCGGACAGCTTCACCGAACCGGCCTTGCGATCCACCTCGGCAGTTACGCCAGACACCTTGCCCACCGCCTTGTCGACGCCTTTCACACAACCACCACAACACAGGTGGACATTCTTGACGGTGACCGTATCGGCGGAAACGTTTCCGTTCAAAGCGAGGGCGGCAACTGCCGCGACAATAGAGGATAGGAGCTTTTTCATAACTGCCGAAAACTAGGCACCGCACTCCTGCGAGACAAGGTTGAATGACGCTCCTCCTTCCGCAAAAGGGTCGTTCCATTTGGGTTTGTGAATTCATCGGTCGCGATTCACAATTCGCCCATGAAATCCCCGCTGGCCTCCCGTCGCGAATTCATTCGGTCCTCCGCGACTGGCGCTGTCCTTGCCTCTGCTCCCAGCCTTTTGCTGGCCAAGAAAACATCAACCCACTTCCTCCGGTCATGAAACGCGCCGTCTATGCCGGCAGCTTTGACCCCCTGACCAAAGGTCATGTCTGGATGATTGAAGAAGGCGCGCGCCTGTTCGACGAACTGATTGTCGCCATCGGCATCAATCCGGACAAGCAATACACCTTTTCGGTGGCAGACCGTCTGGCGTTTCTGCGGGAAGCAGTTGGCGATTGTCCGCACGTGAAGATCGACAGCTTCGAGAATCAGTTCCTCGTTCACTACGCGGCCAATCAGGACGCGGGCTTCATCCTACGCGGAATTCGCACCGAAACGGACTACGACTACGAACGCGGGATGCGACACATCAACAGTGATCTCCGGCCTGAGGTCGGCTCCGTGTTCCTCATTCCGCCGCGGGAGATTGCCGAAGTCAGTTCCAGTTTTGTGAAAGGGCTGATCGGCCCGGAAGGTTGGCAGGAGATCGTTCAGCAGTACGTTCCTGATGCGGTCTACCAGGCCATGGAACGGGACTTCAGCGATGCCTGATCTGCGCACGCGCTGGAGTAATCTCTGTGCGGACGCAAGACCGTCCTTCGGAGACGATTCCAGCAGAAACCAAGGTGCCAGCACGAGAGATCGCCTCATCCGGCATCGGTGACTGGAGTAGATTCAGCCTGTCTGCAGCACTGTCGCTGTCCCGTTCTATCCCAACGGGATAGCCAATGAAAACTTGTGGAAAATTGACTCCATATTTGTGGGCAACGGACAGAACTGAGTCGGAGTGCGACGTTTACGTCGCTCCAGCGGAAGCCATTCCTCTCCTCATTGGTTCAACTGAAGCATCGCGCTTGCACGAGCGTCAAAACCCGCTACTTTCCTGCCCCTAACGGTTCGAAAAAGCAAAATCAGATATGCGCAAACTCATCATTGCAGTCGTCGGTATCCTCGCGATCAGCACTCCGGTGTTCGGTCAGAACGGAGACAAGAAGGGCGAAGTACAGGCTGCCCCAATCTCTGCTGACAAGATCCCTGCGTCCCCGCCACTCACTCCTGAGCAGGCGTTGAAAAGTTTCAAGGTACAGGGCGACTTCGAGGTCCAGCTCGTGGCCTCGGAACCCATGATTCAAAATCCGGTGGTGGTGCGTTGGGATACCAGCGGGCGCTTGTGGGTGATGGAGATGCGTTCCTACATGCAGACCCCGCAAGGTGACGGCGAGGTCAGTCCAGTCAGCCAGGTGGCCATTCTCCACGATACTGATGGCGACGGCACGATGGACAAGAAGACGGTGTTTCTCGACAACCTGGTCATGCCGCGTGCGATGGCATTCACGCACAACGGGGTGCTGATCTGCGAACCTCCCGGACTTTACTACTACCCAATTCTGCCGGGCGACAAACCCGGCAAGCGCGTGGTGGTCGATCCGAACTACGCTCCCTCAGCCGCTCCGAAGGACGGAAAGATGAATGTCGAGCACGCTGAGAATGGATTGGTCCGCGCCTTGGACAACGCGTTCTACAATGCGAAAGCCACGTCGAAGTACCGGCACGTGGATGGCGAATGGAAGAAGGAACCCACCTACTTCAAGGGACAGTGGGGAATCGCTCAGGACAACTATGGCCGCCTCGCCTTCAACTCGAACAGCGATCATTTCCGCCTCGAACCCATCCCTTCGGAATACCTCCTGCGCAATCCGTTCTATCGCAGCGCCAACTACAGCATCCAACCGCTTCCCAACCAGACCGTCTGGCCTGCCCGCATGAACCCGGGTGTCAATCGCGGCTATCGCAAAGGTCTCCTCCGACCGGATGGCAAACTGAACCGTTTCACCGGCGCAAGCGGCATTGCCATCTATCGTGGCGCCCACTTCCCGTCGGAGTTTGTGGGCGACGCTTTTGTGTCTGAACCCACTGCGAATCTGATTCGTCGCGACGATGTGACCGACAAGAATGGCAAGGTCACGGCCATTAATCCCTACGCAAAACGGCAGACCGAGTTCCTTACCTCCACCGACGAGATCTTTCGCCCGGTCAACTCCTACATCGGCCCGGATGGCGCGCTGTATCTCGTGGACATGTATCACGGCATTATTCAGCATCACGTCTTCCTCACCTCCTACCTCCGCAAGCAGTCTGAAAGCCGCGGACTCGACAAGGTAGTGAACTTTGGCCGCATCTATCGGGTCGTTCACAAGAAGCGCCCGCTGGACAAGGGACCTGATCTCGCGAAGGCATCGACCAAGGTATTGGTGGAAACTCTCAGCCACGCCAGCGGCTGGTATCGCGACACCGCGCAGCGCGTTCTGGTGGACAAGGCTCCCCCCTCAGCCATCGCACTGCTGAAGAAGCTCGCGCTGGACGGCAAAACCCATCTCGGTCGCCTGCATGCGCTCTGGACCTTGAGCGGACTCGGTTACCTCGATCTCGAACTGCTGGACAAGGTGTTGAAGAAGGAAACCACCGGCAAAGTCCTCGTAGCTGCCATCCGCCTGTGTGAGCCCGTCCTCAAGACCTGGGAACAGGACGAGGCACTGACAGCAATTCTCAGGCATGCCGACTCCAAGAACGCCGACGTAAAGGTTCAGATCGCACTTTCGCTCAGCGCCGTCGAAAATCCCAAAGCCATTCAGGCCTTGGTCCGACTCGCGGTCGATCACTCAGGGAATCGCGCCATTCGTGACGGGATCATTTCGGGGATGCCCGGCCGCGAAGGCACCTTCATCAGCGCGCTTCTCAACCATAAAGCCTTCGCCAATCAGAATCGTGACCGGGCGGCCTTGCTCGGCGAACTGGCCCGTTGCGTGATCATCCAAGGTCGCCGCGATCCGGTGAACAACCTGCTCGGCCTGATCGGAAGCAAAGACGCCGCCACCTGGCAGAAGACATCCATCCTCGTGGGCATGACTCCGGTGAAAATCAAATCGACGAAAGGTCTTCCACCCGTGCGCCAGAAGAAGGTCCGCTTGTCCGAAGAGCCCGCCGCGTTCGCCTCGCTCAAGAAGATCAAAACCAAATCCGTCAGCAACGCCCTCAAGAAACTTGATGAGGTCCTGCTTTGGCCCGGCAAACCCGGTGTCAAACCCGAACCTCCGGTTCGCTCACTCAACGATGATGAGCAGGTTCGCTACATCGTTGGCAAACAGCTCTACGCCACCACCTGCGGCAACTGCCATCAGTCACACGGCTTCGGGATGCCCGGCATGGCGCCTCCACTCGCGGATTCGGAATGGGTCGCCGGCAGCGACGACCGACTGATCCGGATCGTGCTCCAGGGCATCGGCGGACCCATCACCGTGCTCGGCCAGAAATACAATCTGGATATGCCCGGCCACGGAACGTTCAGCGACGATCAGGTTGCCGCCGTTCTCACTTACATTCGCCGCGAATGGGATCACCCCTACGAACCGGTGACTGCCAAGAGAGTCGCCGCCATTCGCCAAGTCACGGCCGGACGCGCTGATGGCTGGACCGCCGATCAACTGCTGAAGATCAAGTAATTCGGGAACGCCCGAAGGGTTCAAACACCCTTCGGGTTTTGGAGGTAGCTCTCGTGATGAGCCGCGGTAAGGACTCTGCGATGGCAAATCTTCGGAGATCAGTTCTATACGCTACTTCAGCACTCGTTACGATTGCTTGGATGGTGCATGTGTTTGACGGAAGCCATGCACCCGTTTGGTATTGGATTGCATGTCATTGTGTATTGACGGTGCTGGCGTCTATTTCCTTCGGATGCAGTATTTTCGAGCGCAGACGTGGAGATGTTCGCAGTGCTCCTTACGTGGTTTTCGCGGTTTCGGTGTCTTACGCCTTCACGATCCTTTGTTCGCTGGCTGGGGCGCGGGTGATTCGGTAGCCGGCGCCAAAGACTGCAAGGACAAAGAGCGACACCCAAACGGCCAGAATAGATCCACCTCAGAAGACCATCTCGAATCGCGTGAACCTTACTCGGGTTGCTCGGTCGCGCCCATCGGATCCACCTGGTTCAACTTTTTGGCCTTCTTCAACGCCCGATAGCAATCTGGCAGATCGAATTTCTTGAGGACTCCGGGAAGAAACGCGGACACAGGCCAGGCGTAGTGTTCCGTAGTCGCAACGTCCTGATAACTCGTGAGCGAATTCTTGAGCGTGACCTGTTTTACGGTCGGTGAGAGAAGCGCGGCAAAGGTTGCTGGCAACGCTCCCCAACCCTTCGCGACCAGGTGGATCTCGCCATAGCCGAATTCGCCGAGCCAGTCGATGACCCGGAGGAGATCATGGGTTTTGCCGCCGAGATACGGACGGTTCAGCATGTTCCCATAGATCGTGTAAAAGTAATCGTGAATCTCGCCGCGGGTCGTTCCAGGAAGTGACTCACCGACACCGCGAACATCGCAGGCGAACAGTCCGACATTCTCATCCTGCGCCGCGATGGTCTCACGAATGAGCTCCTCGCCACGAAGTTCGACATCTGCAGATTTGTGGGAGACGTAGAGAACGGCACGACCCTTGCCCGTCGCGCGCGGCGGTCGGGAATTCCAACGCTCACGGGTGAGCATGGTGACCAGGGCCTGAATCCCGGGCACGGTTTCGACCGCGTAATTGATGTAGTGCGGAGTCGGATAACCTCGCTTGCGCAGACGGGGACGCAGATTGCGGACCCGTAGCGCGTTCGGAGCTGAGATCTCGGGCATCCGGAGAACATCACGAACGGCTTTCTCAAGCGCTTCGCCAACGAGGGTTTTGCGCGTATTCGTGAGACGTTTTGCCGTTGCCTCAGTGAAGCTGAAGACCGTGCGCGAATTCATGCCACCCACCTGACCGTTGGGTGTGCACTGAAGCGTCTCGTCCTTCTCGATGGTGATCTCCGGCTCGGTCTGAGCGTCAGATACGCCGGTGGCCCGATTGAACCAACGATACATCGATTCGCGATTCTCTTGGGTGAACCCGTGCGGCGTCGGACCGGCGGCGAGCGCGACGTTCTCCGGCGCACCCAACAGACCATACAGTTTCTTCAGCCGAGCCAGGGCTTCCTGCGAACCGCGCACATCGAAGTAGTCCTTTTCCTTCGGCAAAATGATGACGGGCTTCGGGGCCATGGCGGCGAGGAAATCATCATGATCGAGGCCCAGGGACAGACAACGCGGCGGGCATTGCTCGCTGTCCTGCGGAAGTTCATTCTCCATGTTGCGCCGAAAGGTCGTCACGAAACAGGAAGGCGCGGCCATGGACCAGCGGGGTTCCACGCCACACAACCAGGTCGTCATCGTGCCACCGCCCGAGTTGCCCGTAACGCCAATCTGCTTCGGATCCACTTCCTTGCGTGTCAGCAGATAGTCAACCGCCCGCATGCCGTCCCAAGCCCGCCAACTGCCGAGAAATTCTCCAATGAGAATCTGTTGGTTGCCGGCGAGATTGTGCTGTCGCGTGCCCACACCGACGACGTGCTTCAGGTGTTCGTCAAGATACTGTGAGCGTTCACCCTGACCCAAGGGATCGAAGATCAGACAGACATAACCCTGCCGCGCCAGCCCCTGCGCAAACGATTGGTAGGCCCCGGCCGCCTTGCCGTTGGTAGAATGGCCGCAGGTCCCGACGACTGCCGGGACACGCCCCTTCCGATTCTTGGGAACGTAAACGTTCGCCGTCACCAGGAACCCAGGCCGACTCTCATAAATAAGTTTTTCGATCGTATAGGTCTCCCGGTCGACCACGCCGACGATCTTGGCATTGAGCGGAGATTTCTTCTTCGGGAACGGCGCGAAACAGGAGGCGATCTTCTTCCGTATATCCACCACATGCGCTTCGGCATCCGCCTTTGTCTTCAGCGCCGCCTTGCGAGCCAAACCACGCCGCTCGGCGCGAATCACTTCAGCGAGGTAATAGTTGTGAACCATCCGCGGGAAGCGGTTGAAAGCCTCGACTTCATCGTCGGCCGCAAAAATCTCTTCAGGATTGATGAGCTGGGCAATCCCCAGTCCGAGGGCAGTACCGCCAGTGAGGCGAAGGGCGGAACGACGGGTGTGGTTTACAATGGGTTTATTCATGGTTACACGGGTAATTCGAAGTGTGGACCGTAAGCCCGGACCGATTGGGTGAGGAGAATTCTTTTCAACCTCCCCGGTAGCAGTCCGACGTGAGTCGGCTCAAACTCAGCTCCGAAACGAGGTCTGTGCAAACTCACCTCCGCGGCCACGAAACGCGACCTCAGGCACAACTAAAACAGTAGGCAGAGAAATCGGGAAGTCGCATCAATGGATACCTATTCCTCTGCCCAACCTTCGCCTGCCTCTTCGAAAGTCGAGAGCCATTGACTTGCAGGTCCGGTTCTCTTGCTGAACGGTATGAACTGGAACATGGGTAAGATCGCTGCTCAAAGGCGCCGACAACTCTTGGCAATAGGGCAACTGACCGACGCCAAAGCAAGTCACGCGGGGTCCGGGCCTGGCGCAGTATTCCACTTCATTCGCCCGGGCCTGGTCGCGTCTGCTTTTCATAGGTTGCGGCAACAACAGGCAGCGCGCGAATGGGAATGGGTGGCGGCCTTGGTTGCTGCGGGAGTTTTCATTTATTCCGGATCGGGCTAGTGTCTCCCGAATCGCAAAGTCATTATGTTTGGATTGGGAATACTCAGAAAAGTCATTGGAAAAGTCATCAGCCTTGTCTTTCTCCTCATCATCGTTGCGGTCGTCCTGACTGTTTTTTCACCTGCCAAAATGATCCGCAAGAGCGTCACCTCCTTGGGGCCGAAACTGACACAAACTTCGGTCGACCTGAGCGATATCAGTATTTCGTGGCTCTCAGGGAAGGGAGATGTGAAAGGGTTGGTGCTCGGAAATCCGGAAGGATATGAAGCGGCAACTGCGATTGAGATTCCCGTGGCGACCATTGCAATTCGGCCAACCTCAGTCTTCAAGGACAAGCTGGTCATCCGTTCCATCGAGATAGAGTCCCCACATATCACCTATGAGGGAAAATTGAGCGGTAGCAACCTCAACAAGATCCAGGAGAACATCAAAGAGTTCGTCGGCAAAATTGAGAGCTACACGAAGTCAGATGCTGCGAAAAAGGAAGCGCCTGAAAACCCTGAAGCGGGCAAGAAACTGCAGGTGGACGAAATCGTGATCCGCAACGCCAAGGTGAAACTGGCGCTGACCGTTCTTGGCGGACGCGGGGCAAATATCACCCTCCCGGAGATCCGGATGACCAACCTGGGACAGGGACCGGAAGGAATCAGCGGTCCGGAAGTCCTGGACGCCGTCTGGGATGAACTGGTCAAGCGCACCGGCGAGAAAGTGACCGGCATCGCCGGCGGTATCGGCGAAGGCGTGATGGATATGGGCGGCCGACTTTTGAAAGGCGTTGGCGACATGCTGAACGGCGACAAGAAGGAATAGCACTCCGCAAACGGTGCGCTGGATTGGGGTTCTTCAACCACGAATTCACACTAATCACTCTGGTGTTGGTGACATTTGGCGGCGAATCAGCCCTGAGTATAACATCTCGTTCGCTGTTCCTCCGAGTATTCGTGTCTATTGATGTTCATTCGTGGTTCAAAAAGAACCGGTCGAATTAACGCCCCATCCGCCTCCTTACCTGTTTTTCCAGTAACGACTTCAATCCCTTCCCGTGTGAAACGCGGTGCAAGACCAGATCGATCACGATCTTCAATGCCACGAGGATGAGGAGCAACGGCATCGGTGAACCCAGCAGGAGAACCGGCACGCCGGCCGCCAGGATCGCAATGTGCAGCAACACGATTCGGCCATAGGGAGCGGCCATCTGACCCAACGTCGTCGTGCGAGCCCTTTCGCCGCGACGAATGAAGTTTTCGAAGAACGAATACCCATGACTGATCATCAGGCCGATTACGGCAACGGCGATGGTCTTCAGCCCCACCAACAGTTGCCCGATTTCGATTCCACCTGACATTCCTTTTCCCATCGCCAGAACGAAAACTCCGTGCACGAGGCAGAACAAGCCGTAGTGCACCGTGAAGAATCCGATCAGAAACATTCGCACGGGTATGGGTGATTCCGTGGCCAATGCCATCTTCAGAATGTTGTAGAAGCCGACCACCAGATTCTCGGCCCAATAGACGAGCATGATGGTGCCGGCATCCCACCCGGCGAAGAACACGCCGAACACCGGGATGAGGTTCATCGACACCAAGGCTACAACAGAAGTCTTGTCCTCGGTTGTCTGCCAATGGTTTCGAATCAGCGCGGTCAGTCTCATGGAATGCTCAGTATGGATCTGATGAACACCACATATTGTGTCGTGGCCCCAGTCGAAACCACAACATATGATTGCCAAGTCTGTCAGAGCTATCTATCGTCCGCCGATGCAGCACCCGAAGGTGATTGGAACGAAAGTTTGGATCATGGTCATGGCGATTTCGGCCCTTAATGGCTGTGCGCCGACCGGAGACTCCGCCGCCAAACCCGAGGCCGATGCTGATTTTCGTCGCGGCCAGGCGCATGTTTCTGAGTTTGATTACCTGCGCGCAGAACGTGCATTCAAACGCGCCCTGGTGACCAATCCCGATTCCAGCCCCGCGCATCTGGAACTCGCGTTTCTCTACAAAGACCAAGAAGTCGACCCGGCCGGGGCCATCCATCATTTTGGTCGCTACCTCGAACTCGATCCCAAGACAGATCAGGGCAAGCTCATCAATCAGCACATGGACTACTGCAAGATGGAGCTGGCCAAGCAGTTCCTGATCGCGCCGGTGGTGCCTTCGGTGCAACGCGAACTGAATGGTTTGAAGGACGAGATCAAACGCTTGCAGACGGAGAACGCAGCATTGCGAGGCGAGATCAACCGCGTAAAAAATGTCCCGCCGCAACTTGAGCCAATGCCAGCCGACCAGCGGGGACTTCGGCCCTTGGCACCGCTGGCTCCTCACGCGCCGGTCATGATTCCTGCCAGCCTGTCGAAGCCGAAAACGAGATACCATGAGGTCCGGAATGGCGATTATCCTCAGAAGCTTGCCCGCCACTATGGCATCCCGCTCAAAGATATCCTGGCCGCAAATCCCCGCGTCGATCCTCGCCGCATCAAGATCGGCACCCGCCTAAAACTCCCCCGCTGAAGCAGGCGAACCGCCCGCTTAGTTCCGAACACCTCCGAACACCTCCGGAATCCGAAGAATTTTCGGATCCGGTTGAACCTTTTGTTCGGTCCCGCATTCCGTTAAGCACAACTTCATAGTGGCTGACGTGGACAAATCTCTGGTGCAAGCCGCCAGGCGTGGTGATGCCGACGCCTGGGACGCATTGTTCCGGGCGCATCAGCTGCCCCTCTATGTCTTTGTGCTCAAGATGGTCCGTCACGACACAACCGCGCTCGACATCCACCCCTATAACCCGGCGACAAAGCTGGCGTGCTCTCCAAGTCTACATCGCATAAGAATCATCATGCCCACTTCAACCCCCGATCCCATTCCTTCACCGGGCGAACCCCGGCCCGGTTTTCCCAAACGATTCTGCAACGCCCTGTTCAGTTGGCGCACCGCGCGCCGGGTAATGATCGGGCTCGGAGTCTTGATCACGCTCATCGCGGTTGTCTACACCATCGAAAACATCCGCGGCAAACGCGCCTGGAACCGCTTCGAAGCGGAACTCCAAGCCGCCGGCGAATCCCTGGATCCAGAAGATCTCAAACCGACACCCGTTCCCGATGAACAGAATATGGCGATGACGCCGCTGCTGAAACCATTGTTGGATTACAAACTCGTCACGGATGACCAAGGCGACCGACAAATCTGGGCCAACGAAGCGGCCAAGCTCCATCTCGAGAACGATTTCAAACTTCCGGTAGTCGAAGCGCGTCGGTTCAGCGACCGCCATCGCGGACTGCTCACGGAGCTCGCCAAGTGGCAGACCGCAATTCGCACCGACACAAATAATGTGATCCCAGCAGAACGGCTGTCCGCCACGATCGCGACACCCAACCCTGACCCGTCGAGCAATTCAACAATCAGCTATGACACAAATTTTGCCGCGCCGGAAATCCTGCTCAGTCTGGAGAAGTATTCCGCCGAACTCGCCGAGCTTCATCGCGCCGCCAACCTGCGGCATGCGCAATTCCCGGTTCATTTGCACGAAGGATTTTCGGCCCTCCTTCCACATATACAGGTACTGCGAAGTTTCTCGGCCATTGCGGAATTGAAAGCCATTGCCCACCTTGCAGAAAAAGATCCGGACGCTGCCTTGACCGAGCTTTCGCTGATCAATCGGTTCGCAGATTCGATTCGGCCCGAGCGCTTGCTGATCTCGGGCCTGGTTCAAATCGCGATCCGCGAGCAGGTACAGAGACTGACTTGGGAAGGCATCGGCCGAAAAGTGTGGCGCGACGAACACCTTCAGGAAATTGAAACCCTGCTGCGCAAGGTAGATCTGGCGGCCGACTACCACTTTGCAGTCCGGGGAGAGCGGACACTCTCGATCAACGCACTGTGGAGCCATCGTAACCGGCTGAATGGTCTGTCCGCCAGTTCTGAGGGCGCGATCGGATCGCTCATGGCTTGGGCTCCGACGGGTTTCTACTATCAGAATTTGGTAAGTATGGGCCGGATGTACCAAGAGTTTGCCCTGGTCTGCGTAGACAGCGAGAAGGGCCGCTTCCACCTGGCCAAAGCCGAGTCCGGACAGCGCGCCCTGATTGCACGCGCCGGTCGATTCAGTCCTTACAACATTCTCGCCAGGATGGTTTTTCCCGCGTGGGGACGCGCAGTGGAACGCTTCGCCGAGGCCCAGGTGAATACTGATTTTGCCCGCATCGCCTGCGCGCTCGAACGCCATCGCCACAGGCACGGCAAACTGCCGGCCAGCCTGAACGAACTGTCCCCGACATTCCTGCCTGAAGTTCCAAAGGATCCGACCAACGGCGAAGCCTATCACTACGAGGTCGACGAGCAGAACTTCACCCTCTATTCGCCCGGCGCGAACTCCGGGGACGATGGCGGCACCCGGGTATGGAAGAACGATGAAGACCGCCGACCCGATCCCCAGCAAGGGGACTGGGTCTGGACGTCAAAGGTCACGACTGAGCCTGAGTGATCGGATTCTCGAACCGCAGTCCAAGACGCTATTCGGTTGAGAAGGGTCAGAGGATCTCTTGACCCTTCTCAGACCAACCCGCGCGCGAATCCCATTCACCGTTCAATCACCCGATAGAATCTCTGCGGCTGATCGATACTTTGTTCGTCATCAATGTAGAGGGAGTTACCAGCGGTAGAGATGGGCGCGTTGATCTGGATCCAGTTTCCAGTGCGGAGATCGGTGATTCCCCAAATCTCAAAGTTCTGCGCGTTTGCAGCGGTGAGTGGACCGCTGTCGTGATCGCCGAACATCAGGCGGAATTGGCCGTTTGGTTGGCGGGCCGGATGTTGGATGCGTTGGGGGACGAGCACGCGGATCAAGACGGGTTGGCTGGTTACCGATCCGGCGGGGTTGCTGATGGTGACGGTGTAGCTGCCGGAGTTGGCGCGCATGAGCGAGGCTAGCGATAGGGTCGATTGCGTGCCTCCCAGAATTCGCGTGCCGTTGCGGGACCATTGATAGCTCAGGGGCGCGGTGCCACCGGCGGTCACGTTGAGCGCCACGCTTGCTCCGGCATTCACGGTCTGGCCGACCGGTTGCGCCGTGATGGAAGGCGCAATCGACGGCTGATTGGTTGAGGAGCCCGGGACGTTGGCATTGTCCGCGAGAAAGGCAAGGAGCTCGGCGTCGGAAACTTCGGCGGGGTTGGCGAGGTTGCGGCCGGCGAGATTGGCGGGCACCTGGGGGCGATGATAGCGGAAATAGTCAAAGCGGGCGATCAGGTCGGGTTGCGTCTGGGCAGTTCCACCGGCGAGCAAGGGGACGGTTCCGTTCAGGAGATTCGTGTTGTGGTATTCGTAACCGGCATCGCGGCAGACATTCCAGTCGGTATAGGTCGTGAGGCCGACGTTCAAGGTCGCGGGCATGTCGTTCCGCGTGTAGCGCCGGTGCACCTCCCAGGCGCCGCCATCAATCTGGCGTAAGACCAGGAACGCGTTGCCGATGCGGGCGATCTGGATTCGCGCCCGGGCACCACCGGAAGAGATTTCCAACTGCGAATTGCTGTTCTGGGTGTTCTTCACCTCGAACTGCCGAACGCCAGGCTGACTGGCCGTGCCCATTGAAAGAAACAGATAGTTTTCACCGTTGGGTGTCCAATCCGTGCGCCCGGACTGAATATCGGATCGCGGCGTGCGCACCATGATTCCCGACAACGAATAGGCGACACTCGGAACACCGGTTCCGGCGCGATCAGTGGGTTCGACATCCGTCGTGGCCACGAAATCACCGCTGACCTGCTTGTAGGCATGAACCCCGCGCCATTCCTGATACCAGGAACTGGAGTACGGCATCATCGTCATGCGACCCGAATTGGATTGGTTGATGTCCCATTGTTCGAGCTGATCGAAGCCCCAACCCTCGGCCGAGTAAACGCGTTGCCAATTCGCCAGCGAGGCCGGGTCCGTGAATTCATCCGTGAGATGCGCAATGTCATCCGCTGCCGGTGGCGGCGGACCGGCAACATTGAGCGTGGCACCGGCGCTGATCACGGAACCTTCGCTATTTGAAACCGCCACGCTGAACACCGCTCCGCTATCGTTTGTGGAAGCGTTGTTCAGTGTGTGGGAAGCCAGGGTGGCACCAGGGATGTTCACGCCATCCCGACGCCACTGGTAGGTCGGCACAGGATTCCCATTCGCGCTGACGTTGAACGCGACGTTCTCTCCGGCGTTGATGTTCTGCGCTTGCGGTTGGGCAGTGATAATCGGAGCGGTGGCTACGGCCGGCGTCTCGTTGGCATTGCTTCCGAGAAAGGCAAGCAGCTGAGTATCACTGACCTGACCGGGATTCGTAAAATCCAGTCCCTGCAGATTTGCGGGAATGACGGGACGTGCCACGCGGTAATAATCAAAGCGGGCGACAAAGTCAGAGGTTCCACTGAGAATCGTCTGGTTGTGCTGAAGCGGCGTGACCGACGATGCGACGCTGAAGTTGGCATACGCGGTGAGCCCGACCTGCAAGGTCGCCGGCATATCCGGCCGGCTGTAACGGGCGACAACCGACCATGCGCCTCCATTGGGTTGGCTAAGGAGAACGAATACATTTCCGATTCTTGCGATCTGCACCACAGCGCGATCGGAACCGGGCGGAAAATTCGGCTGCGTCACACTGTCGTCCGTGGATTTGAATTCGTAATCGGCGCTGCCAGGTGTGCCCGCTGTTCCAACCGCCTGTACGATCCAATCCTCCTGCCCCGCCTGCCAGTTATTTGGTGCCGTCACGCCCGGCCGCGGTGCGCGGACCAGCAAACCACCAAAGCTGTAGGTGTTGGATGTGACTCCGTTACCGGCCGCGTTGTGCACCTGCACATCCACGGTGGCGACGAAATTGCCCGTGAGGGCTTTGAAAGCGAGTGCGGCCTTGTAGTCCTGGTACCAGGAAGACGGATGGGGCGACATCACGAGCCGCCCCTCGGCTGACTCGACGGAGACGTTTGCCAATTGATCTGCCGGCCAACCCTCGGTGACGTACAGACGCTGAAAATTGGCGAACGCCGTTGCGGAGTCGAATTCCTCACTCAATGGAGTGAGATCATCTGCCGCTGGCGAAAACTGGATGGCGGCCACGGTGAAGGCCGTGGCAAGGGATTGAATCAGTCGACGAAGTCTCATAGTTTTTTACTGGTTTGGGCGTGCCCGTTTAGTCACTCCACAACCGCTATGGCGCGAGCAGAGTGTCATCTTACAAAAGTTTTGAAAAACTTTCTCAGCCTGCAAAGTTTTCCTTTCTTGAACGTAATGAGGTTCATTGACAATCTCTCCAATACAGCAGGGAGCCCGTATGAACCACCTCGTCAAAGCCGAAGATGTTGCCCCGATGATCCATTGGATTCGTCAGGAGAAAGTGATGCTGGATAGAGATCTGGCAGATCTCTATGGCGTGGAAACGAGAGCTCTCAAGCAGGCAGTGCGAAGGAACATTGAGAGATTTCCTGAGGATTTTATGTTCGAACTGTCCGATGAGGAATTCGCCTCATGGAGATCACAAACTGTGATGTCCAAATCCGACAGGCAGGGTCTGCGGCATCGACCAATGGCATTCACCGAAGCAAGCGAGCGGTCGAGGTGAATATCGCGATCATGAGAACTTTCGTTCAACTCCGGCGATTAATGGACGGCAATCGTGAACTGGCCCGCAATATCAACACGCTGGAAAAGAAGTATGATGAGGAGTTCGCCACGGTTTTCAAGGCGATCAAACAACTGCTGGCAAGCGATGATATGTCGAAGCAGCAGCCGAAACTAAAAATCGGCTTTCACGCTGGTTCACCAAGTGAGTGATTTTTAAAAAGATTGGGCAGATGCATCCGCGCCGTTTGTCGAAGTGCTGAACGCTGGGTCAAAAGCCATCGTGATCGGCGCACAATCAACGCGGGTAGGGAACTAATATTCGGTTCCCTCCCTTTTTCGAATGCCACGCCGATCCGACCGATCAGCGGAGGAATTTGATGCGGTCGCCCCGGCGAAGTTTTATGTCGCCAGTGCCTTTGCTCACTTCGCTGATCGAGCGTTTGAAAACTTCGCGACCGCGGAGGAGCAGCACGGTCTTCACGGCCGCATCGAGCTGGGCTTCCTTGGTGGCTGCATAGAGTGTCAGGCCTTTTTCCCAGGGCATGCTGCGGACGGTTTCACCGCTCTCGTTCACGACGGCGACCACTCCGGGTGCCAGGATCCGGGCGGTGCCATCCACGCCGGCCTTGGCGACGAAGCCGGCGGCTTTCACGGTCTGACCCGCAAGATTGCCGGTGGTCACGATCGTGGTTTTTAAGACGGAGGCGGAGACGTCGAGGGTTTTGCGGCAGGCGACGAGCTGGGTGAGCACGCAGATTGCGAGGACGGTCACAAGGGGTCGGGGAAGCATAAGCTGGACTATTCGCGGTTGGGTTTGATGAAGTTTAAAATCCACTCGAGGAATCCGACCGGATAACGCGTTGTGCCGTTGACGATCTGGAAGAAACGCACGGCGGAGTCGATCGGGAAAACCAACAGGAATATGTAATCCAGCCATTGAATTCCGGTGCCAAACAATCGCTGAAGCAATCCGCTGCCGAGGAAGAAGAAGCAGCTGAGTTCGCCCATGAAAATGATGTACGCGAGGATGCAGGAGAACAGCGAGATCCGTAGTGGATTGAAACCATGCGGTTCCAGAAACCGTTCCTTGAATCCGGACCAGCAGAATCCGAGCAGCGGGTAGAGAAAGGTCAGCCGCGACTGCCGGCCGGTGACGGAACGTACCCGCTTGAAACGGGTGTCACGCCGGTTGACGTAATCCTCGTCGTAGGTGACGGAGTGCTTTGGTTCTTCCTCCAGATAATCCGGCCAGGGACCCAGCTCGTAGCGGTAGGGACGTTCGGCGTCGCCGGGAAGTTTGCGGGAAAGGTAATACTCGCCACCCCGGAAAAGGATCTTTGGACGCTGAAAATCTTTGGCCTCCCAGTCATCCATCCGCTTGGCCGAACAGACCACGATCTTGTTGCCATAAAGCAGGACTTCATCCGCTCCGACCTCGATAGTGGTCTGTTCTGATCCGGGTGCGGACTCGCGAACCGGTCGCCTGACAGGCTCTTCCACCAGCTCGAACTCGATCGTCGCGGGTTCCTGAACGACCTCCGCATCCGGTAAAACGGGCCTGCGGTGGCGTCTGCTTTTGAAGTTATCGATCGACACAACACCCGCCGAGACGGTGTACCAAGCAGTGTCGAAGCCAAAGCCGCCGGGAGTCAAGCCAGAGGGACTCGGAGAATTCCCTAGGACATCTTTTCCTTACAATCCCGTGGCAGCAATCAAGTGAGGATCTCGTTGATGACTTTTCCGAACACATCGGTCAGCCGGTAGTAGCGGCCCTGATGCCGGAAGGTGAGGAGTTCGTGGTTGATTCCGAGCAGGTGCAGGATGGTCGCCTGCATGTCATGCACATGCACGCCGTTGGCAGCCACGTTCACACTGTAATCATCGGTGGCACCATAGGTCATGCCGCCTTTCACACCCGCGCCGGCGAGCCACATGGAGAAGCAATTCGGATGATGATCACGACCGTAGGTCTGCTCGCTGAGCTTGCCCTGGCAGTAAACCGTGCGCCCAAACTCACCGCCCCAGACGACCAGGGTGTCATCCAACATGCCCCGCTGTTTCAGATCATGAAGCAAGGCCGCCGTGGGCTGATCGGTCGCCCGTGTCAATGCACCCATCCGATTCGGCAGATTGCGGTGGTGATCCCAGCCGCGATGAAAAAGCTGGATGAAGCGGACGCCGCGCTCGGCGAGCCGGCGCGCGAGGAGGCAATTGTAGGCGTAACTGCCCGTTTTTTTCACGTCGCTTCCGTAGAGTTCGATCTGATCCTGTGGTTCGGATTTGAAGTCGATCAGCTCGGGAACGGAGGCCTGCATGCGATAGGCCAGCTCGTATTGTGCGATCCGGGTCTGAATCTCCGGCGCGCCGGATTGCTGAAACTGGAGTTCGTTCAGCCGCGAAACCGAATCAAGCATCCGCCGGCGCATGGCCTGCGAAACTCCGGCCGGGTTGTAAAGATCCAGAATCGGATCGCCCTGCCCGCGAAATTTCACGCCTTGAAATCGGCCCGGCAGAAAGCCGTTGCCCCAGAGGCGGTCGTAGAGTGGCTGCCCGCCGTTGCCGGAGGTCAGCGCGACGAACGAGGGCAGCTCGCCGTTTTCGCTGCCGAGGCCGTAGTTCAACCACGATCCCATGCTGGGGCGACCCGGCACCACGGACCCGGTCTGAAAGAATGTGGCCGCAGGATCATGATTGATCGCCTCGGTGTGCATGGAACGAATCACGCAGATGTCGTCCGCCATGCGGGAGAGTTCCGGCAGGGTTTCGCTCAGTTCGATGCCCGATTGTCCGCAGCGGTTGAACTTGTAGCGGCTGGGGGCCACCGGGAATGAGACCTGACCGGACGTCATCGTGGTCTTGCGTTCATCCGGGTAGACCGACTTGGGAACTTCCTCGCCGTAGCGCTTTATGAGATCGGGTTTCGGATCATACAGATCCATCTGGGCAGGACCACCAGACTGAAACAGATAGATGACACGTTTCGCCTTGGCAGCGTAGTGAGGAAGGTCTTTCAGGCCGCCGATGGCATTGCGCGCCGGTTCACGGGATCCCGCCGCGAACAGTTCCGGTTTCAACAGCGACGCCAAAGCGGCCGTGGCCACACCCGTTCCGGTTTGTCCGAAGAATCGACGACGGGTCTGCAGTAATGCTTTTTCCGGATGCGGAGTCATAGGGAGTGAGTGGTTGCGAATTTAGTTCGTCGTGATCGATTCGTCCAAATTCATTATCGTGTTGGCCACCATGGTCCAGGCGGCGACTTCGGCGGCGGGAAGTTCTTTGCGGCGCGGTTTGGAACCGATCTTGAGCAACGACTCCGCTCCGGCCGGATCGGCGGTGAATTCCTTGAGATAGGTCTGGTGATCGGCCAGCAGGGTCTTTCGTTCGGATCGGGTCGGCGGACGGGAGAGCAGCAGCTGGAAGCAATGACGCAGGCGGCGTCCCGGCTGATGGCCCCCCTCGCGAACAATCCGCTCGGCAATGAAGCGTGCGGATTCCACAAAGGTGATGTTGTTCATCATCGTGAGCGCCTGGAGTGGCGTGGTCGTCAGTTCCTTGCGAACGGTGCATACCTCCCGCTCGGACGCATTAAACGCCATCATCGTGGGCGGCGGAATCGTGCGCATCCAATAAGTGTAGATGCTGCGCCGGTAAAGATCGTCGCCTTTGCCCTGATCATACTTGCGGTTGGAGATGGACTTCCAGAGCCCGGGCGGCATGTAGGGTTTCACTGAGGGCCCACCGACCTTCTCGACCAGCAGCCCGCTGGCAAACAGGGCGGCATCACGAATCTGGTAGGGGGTCAGACGCTTGCGGGGACCGCGCGCAAGGAGCGCATTTTCAGGATCCCGGGCCACCTTTTCAGGGGTGAGTTCCGATGCCTGTCGATACGTGCCACTCAGCACGATCAGCTTGCACAACTCCTTCATGTCCCAATCCATGCGGATGAACTCGGTGGCAAGCCAGTCCAACAATACCGGATGGCTCGGAAGCTCTCCTTGGATGCCGAAGTTCTCACTCGTGCGCACGATTCCGCGGCCGAAAAAGTGCTGCCAGAAGCGATTGACCGTGACGCGACCGACAAGCGGATTGCCCGGATCGAGCAACCACTTGGCCAATCCGATGCGATTGCGCGGCAGACCCTCAGGTAGCAAGCCCAACGCAGCTGGAGTTTCTGGTCGCAGTTTCTTGCTCTTGTCCGGTTGGTTGTACAATCCGCGCTGCAGGACGTAGGTGTCGCGCGGTTTTTCCAGTTCGTGCATCACCATGACAGTCTGCGGACTGCCCGGCTGCGGTCGTGGGACGGAGGTCTGCTTGACGGTCACCTTAGGCAATTCCGGGACGACAAACTTCGCCTCTTCCGCTGACAGGTTCGGCCACGACTTGGGCACTTTGACAAACGGTGGACTGTTCCCGTTGTTTGGTCCGAGCCCGGCCTCGTCCACGTTGTTGAAGAACGCAAACATCTGATAAAACTCCTGCTGCTTGATCGGGTCGTATTTGTGATCGTGGCAGCGCGTGCAGTTGAAGGTGAGTCCGAGATAAACCGTGCCGAGCGTCTCCACCCGATCGGCGACATACTCTACGATCCATTCATCCGGAATCGATCCACCTTCGGAATTGATGCGGTGGTTGCGATTGAACCCGCTGGCGATCTGCGTGAAAAAGTTACGCTTCGGCAACAGATCGCCGGCCATCTGCTCCATCGTGAAACGGTCAAAGGGCATGTTCTCGTTCAACGCGCGAAACACCCAGTCGCGCCAGACCCACATGTAACGTAAGCGATCGTTCTGGTAGCCATCGGTATCAGCGTAGCGCGAGGCCTCCAACCAGCTGAGCCCGAGATGTTCGCCGTAGCGTTCGGATTTCAGCAGGCGATCTGCCACGGTCTCGAATGCATCGGCGGAGTCGTCGGCCCGAAAAGCCGCCAGCTCTGCGGCGGTCGGCGGAAGACCGTTCAGGTCGTAGGTGACGCGACGCAGCCAGGTTGCCCTGTCCGCCGGCGGTGCTGGGGAGAGCTTCCGCTCAGCGAGCCGCGCCTGAACAAAGTGATCGATCGGATTGTGCTGCGCAGCATCCCCCCCAACGGTCGGTGGCGCGGGTCGCACGGGCGGAATGAATGCCCAATGGCGATCGTCCTCCGGCCATTTCGCCCCGGCCGCGATCCATTCCCGAATCTTGCCAATCTGTTTCTCGTTCAGCTTTAGCCCCGTTTCGGGCGGCGGCATCAAGTCATCAGCAGCACCCGCAGTGATCCGCCGATACAGTTCACTGTCGCTGGGTTTGCCCGCAACGATCAGTTGGTCCGGGGCGTGTTCACCCAACACCGCATCCCGCCGATCAAACCGCAGGTCCGCCTTGCGCGCCTTCGAGTCGGGTCCGTGACATTTGAAGCAGGTGTCCGAAAAGATCGGTTTGATATCCCGGGCAAAATCAACCGCTGCCCCACTGTGGGAACACGCCAGCAACCAGATGCAAAGGAATGGCGCGCCACGCCAGTTTTTAAGACTTCGTATCATAGGTGGACAAAGAGCGCCGATTATCTGACCCAGTCGCTTCAGGGGAAGAAATTTCTCGGGGCACCTGCCGGATACCAAGAATTTCCCAATCCACGTTTTCCTCTAACCGAATCCCAAACGAATAGCGGCAGGGGACAAACACAAGTCATCATCACTGGCCATCGAGACCGAGGATGGCGGTGCGGATCTTGGCGGTGATTTCGGATTGGCGTTCCACTGCCTTGAGTTTGCCGCCACCCAACTCGCACAGGTAGAAACTGTCGATCGCCGCGCCTTTTTCGGTGGCAATTTTCACCAGCTCGATATCGATGCCCAGATCGGCGAGCACATCGGAAACGGCGAACAACAGGCCGACCCGATCTTCGGTCTCCAGATCCATCACGGTGAAGTTGGCTGACGTGTCGTTGTCGAAGTCGATCTCGGTTTCAATCCCCTCGTGGTATTCGGTGGGGCGCTCCAGGTTTCGCGACGCCAAAAGATCGTGGAAATCAAGCTGCTCTGTCACCGCTTGGAACAGCGTTTCCTCAAAGCGCTCCCGTTGTTTCTTCCCGGCCATTTCGCCGGTGGTGGTGCTCACAACATGGAAAGTATCCAGGACGATCTCGTCATCCCGCGTAAAACCACGCGCACTGAGAATCGAGAGCCCGGACACCGCAAAGGCACCCGCCAGCAGACTGAAAAGACCGCGCCGATCCCAGGTCGCAATCCGCATGCTGGTGCAGCCGAGATCCGTTTCATCGCGCCAGGTGATCACCGGGGCCAACGCCAGCTTGTCTTCTTCCGGAGCGAGCTGATTCCACATGAAGCGATGGACCAGTTGCAGATCAGAAGCGATTTCGCGGGCGCCGTGCACGTGAAAATACCGCCTGGGCAGCTTGTCAAAATGGGCGTTGATTTCGTCCGCTTTAAACGTGCTCGGAAGAATTTGGATCACCTTGCCCCTCAGCTGTTCGCGGTGCTTCTGCTCGGAACGCATAAACGCGGTATCGCCGCTCACCTCGGCGTTCGTCTTCATATAGAGGGTGCGCAAGAGCTGATCCTTGAATCCGTTCCACAGATCGTCGCTCGTGCCCATGGAGTCCGCGACGGTGTGCAGCGTGAGGAGATTCAGGTTTTCCGGAGACTGAACAATGTTCGCGAAATGGGAGATGACGGTGGCGTCATCCAGATCCCGCCGCTGCGAAATGCTCACCATGGTCAGATGATGCTCGATCAGAAAGCGAAGCAGGTCTGTGGTGTCCTCATCCAGCTGCAGTCGCGTGGCCACCCGCTGCGCGAGCTTGCTACCGGACTCGGAATGGTTGGTGGCGTCCAGTCCGCGACCCGCATCGTGCAACAGCATCGCCAGATAGAGCGGAAACGGCGTGTCGATCTGCTGGAAGATCCGATGGTACGGCGTGGCGAACCGGTTCCCTTCCTCCCAAAGTTCATCCAGCTTTTCAATGCAGCGGAGTGTGTGTTCGTCACCGGTGTACTGGTGATAGAACTCGTGCTGCACCAGCGCTGTCATGCGCCCGAATTCGGGCATGTATTTGCCGAGGAAATCGACCTCATGCATCGCCCGCAAGGTGCCGGCGACATTCCCCTTCTGGCTCAGAATCTCCTGGAATGTCGAATGCACATGCTCGTCGGCGATGAAGGCGCCATCGACCAGGCGAAGGCTTTGGCGAACGAGCTGCGAAGTATCCGGATGCAAAACACAGTTACGCTGTTGCGCATAGAGGAACACCCGCATGAGCCGACGTGGCGCGTTTGAAAAAACCCTACGGTTCTGGTGCTTGAGTTCCCCGGCGTGGATATCGAAGCCGTCGATGTACGGTTTGGTGACAATCTTGCCGAAGATGCCTTTCAGAAAATTGAGTTTGCCGGGATTCGGCAACAGTGCGAGGCGGCGTTCGATGGTGCGCGTGATCAGGTGGATGTTGCGGGCCTGCAGGTAGTAGTCGTGCATGAACAACTCCAGGCGCCGGGCCGGTGAACGATCGGTGTATCCCAGTGCGTAGGCCACTTTGGGTTGCACGTTCTTGGTCAGAATATCCCCTTCCCGATTGGTGAGGTAATGAAGCTCGTTGCGCGACCGCAAAAGAAAATCATACGCGGCCTCGAGGTCCTTGCGTTCGCGCCGGCTGATGAGTTCCTTCTCCTGCAACTCCTTCAGGTTGCGGGTGCGGTACTTGACCAGGGACATCCAGATCAGGTTTTGATAGTCACGCAAACCGCCGCAACCGTTCTTTATATTGGGTTCTTGCAGGAAGGCGGTATCGCCCCACTTTTTTCTCCGCGTATCCTGATCTTCGATGCGTTGGGCAATGTACTCGTCCTCAAATCCGAGGATGCACTTGGCCAGTACCACCGACTGCATCTGTTCGAACAGCTGCTCATCGCCGGTGATCAGTCGGGCCTCCAGGAGCGAGGTCTTGGATTGCATGTCCTCGTTCGCCACCTTCACGCAATCGTTGATGGTCCGCACGGAGTGACCGACCTTGAGGTTCATGTCGTAAAGGGTGTAAAGCAGGCCATCTGGATCCACCAGTGCCTGAAGAAAGGGCGGCAGCTTCCCCATCGACGCCGCCACGGAATCGCTTGCGTGCAGGAGCATGATGTCGATGTCGCTGCAGGGATTCAGTTCCGCCCGGCCATAGCCGCCGATCGCCACCAGAGCAAAACGCGGCAGAGGATCTGAACTATTCGCCAACACGTTTTGTCGCACGCTGTCCAGAATGTGAATCTGCAGCTGATCGAGCACCTCGCTACGCACCCGACACACCTCACGCCCGCCACCGCCACCGCGATGAAGAATCTTCAGGCGGGCGGTCTCCACCTTCAAAAACGTCTTGTAGCGCTTGATCTCGCGGGCCGGGGATCGGCCAACCGGAAGTTCAAGCCGGTCTTTGGCGTTTTCCTGGATTTTCAGCAGCAGGTCGGACACGTCGCGGAGGGTAGGCGTAAAAAAAATCACGAAGCAAGCAACCGTCCGGCATTTTTGGTGTTTCCGCTCCTGTGTCGGCAATCAGAGCCCAACAAAGTGTCTTCCTGAATACCGATTCGAGAAATCGGGCGCCCGCGAAACTTGTGCCTGAGCCGACAGCCGATAACATTATTCCGATGCCCGTCACCGAACTCACTGACGCCGCGCTGATGGAGCGAATCAAACTCGGTGATCGCGCGGCGTTCGAGGAACTTGTCGCACGCTTTCGTGGACCGATCATCAGCCTCGTGCAACGAACGCTGCCGGACGCCACCGAAGCCGAGGATCTGGCCCAGGGTGTCTTCGTCCAGATCTACAAGGCCGCCCATCGCTACGAACCCCGGGCCAAGCTTTCCACTTGGATTTTCACCATCGCCCGCAATCTCTGTCTCAATGAAATCCGCCGCCGCTCGCGTCATCCAGCCGATTCCATCGAAGCCCAGGAGGAAGGGGGCGACGGGAAGTATTTTCATCAATTCGAAGATCGCAAGGGCTTCACCCCCGGCGAAAGCACGCTCCAACACGAGCTGACCCAGAAGATCGAAGGCGCTCTGGCGGTGCTCCCCGAGAATCAACGCACCGCCATTCTTCTTTGCCGTGAAGGCATGAGCTACGACGAGATCGGCGAAATCCTCGGCACTTCGCTTTCCTCGGTGAAGTCTTTGATTTTCCGCGGCCGCGACACTTTAAAAAAACGACTCAAGCCCTACCTGCGCACGGGAGCATGGACGGACTGACCAAGATGAACGAAACCGAATATCAGGAACTGCTCGAGATCCGGCACCAGCGCGAACTGACGCCCGCCGAGCTGCACCGCCTCGAACAATGGCTCGCGGCCCATCAGGAACAGTCCGAGGAATGGGAGGCGGAAGACACGCTTTCCAAATTGCTCGAACAGCTGCCGGATGCCGAGGCGTCCTCCAACTTCACCTCTCAGGTCTGGCAGAAGATCGAACTCGAAGCCCGTGCAAGCGCGCCGCAACGTTCTGCACTGATGAAATTCTTCCGGGGCCACTGGTTGCCGATCCCGCGGGTGGCCGGGGGAATCGCATCGGTCGTCGTGGTCGTCGCGCTCGTGCTCGTGCAGCAACGGCAGGCACAAAAAACCGCCAAACTGGCCGCGAACCTGGTTCCCGTCGTGGAACTCGCGCAGATGCCGAGCGTGGACATGCTGCGAGATTTCGAGGCGATCAACTCGCTTGTAGATCCTGATCTCACGGCGGACGTCGAATTGCTCAGCATGTTGGGGGGCTTGCGATGAATGGCATCAGACAACTCCTCGCGCTGGCGATGCTCGCCACTGTCACCCCACTGACCGCCGCCCCGGTCCGGCCTGGCAATCAGCTGCTTTCCCCGATCCCCGTTCCGGTTCCCGAGCAGCAATCGCCGGTCGAACTGTTTCGGCAACTGATGGCCAAATCCCCCGGGGAACGGGACGAGTATCTCGCGCGCCAATCGCCGTCCCTCCGCGGTTTTCTCCGGCAACGTCTCCAGCAGTACGCGGCCATGGGTCCCGAGGCCCGCGAATTGAAACTGCAGACGACCGAACTCCGCTTCTTCCTGCGCCCGCAACTCACTGCTTCCCCCGCTCAACGGCAGATCATGCTCGCGACCACGCCCGATCATTACCGGGAAACAGTCCGTCTGCGAATCGAGCGCTGGAACAAGCTGCCGGCTGAATTGCAAGCGCATATTTTGAAGAACGAATCCCTGCTCGGCCTGATCCTGCAAATCGGACAACCCACCGCCAGCGGCTTGACCAAGAACCTTTCACCCGAAGTCAGTTCCGAGTTGAAGGCATGGAACGCCCTTCCTCAAGATGACCGCTTACAGATGTTGTCCAGTTTTCGAAGTTTCTTCTCGTTCAGCGACCTCGAGAAATCTCGAATCATCGCCAGTCTGCCGCAATATCAACGCCACAAGATCACCGGAACGCTCACCGCACTTGAAGACCTGCCACCCGCCGAACGCGCCGCCTGTCTGAACGCCCTCCAACGCTTTGGCTCGATGAGCGTCGCCGAACAACAACGCTTTTTCCGGAACGCCGAGGCGTGGCGCAAGATCACCCCGGCGGAGCAGACCGCCTGGCGGATGGTTGTTCGGGAATTCCCGCCCCTGCCCGGTAATTTTCAGAAACGTCTGAATACCGCCGCGGCTTACTGAGCCAATTCAAACCGCCGGCGGTCAGCCGATGCGGTAGCTGACGCGTTGGATGACATCGCTCCCAAAGCCGTGTTGCAGGCGTTGGAGGATTTCGTGACGCCGATAGCGGACGATCTCGGAAAGCCATACGTTGTTGTCCACGCAGACGAACAACGTTCCTTTATGAAGTGAATTGGGTTGCGCGTGGGCAGTGATCGTCGGGTCGATGAGATTGTTCCAGACCTTCACGACCTCGGCTTCGGAGCGTTTGCGGTCCAGGCCGATTCCCTTCAAAACCTGGGCCATCAGGCCTTCGGCGGAGCGGGTCCGATCTTCGCGGGCAAGCGCCAGAGGCATTACATCCACACCACGCCACTCGGCCAGGATCTTGTCCTTCTCCGTTCTCCGCGCGGGCGTCCAGCTATCAAGTCGGAGTGATTTGCTCATCGATGATCAGGACGTCCTTCGGCAGGATATCATACCCGCCTTTGATCTCCTCGTCGCGCATGTAGTCATGAACCGGCTTGAAGAACTGGACATGGACGGGCGCGTCATTGTGATTGATGAGGAAGTAGATTCGATAATCGCTGCGCTCGCGCATGCTGACTTCGACCTGTTCGGGAACACGAAGCAACGCGGGTATCGCGGTCAGAGTTCGCAGCCACGTCACGAGATCGGAGTAGAACTCGGTGTGGCTCATCGTTCCGATGTAAATCGCGCGGCCATTTCCATACTCGTTCATCGTCATCGCGGGCTTGCCCGCGTAGAAATCCAGCGCGTAAGTGCCCAGAACTTCGCAGTCGATGGGTTCAATCACATCGCACCACGTCCGTGAAGGATGCAGCGCCGTGGTTGGAAATGTGCCTTTGAAAGAAAGGTGGTTTTCCTCGCCGGGAGGCAGCGGATCAAACTCGGTCACTTCGAGACCGAATACATCGGTGAGCTCGTAGGGAATTCCGTTGATCGGAGCGATGTGGCTCTCGTTGATCAGGCCGGTGTTGAATGTCCCGACCAAGGTACCACCGTTCGCCACGTATTCCTTCAACAGATCCGCGTCTTCACCGGAGAGCGCGTGCAGCGAGGGTGCGACGACCAGTCGATACTGCGAGAGGTCATCACCGAAACGAACGAAGTCCGTGGGGATGTTCTTGTCGTGAAACGCTGCGTAATAGAGGTAAACGTGGTCGCGCTGATTGAAGTATCGGTTCGGGCGCAAAGGCTGATTCAGTGCCCACTCGTTCTCCTGGCTGATCAGGATGGCGGTTTGCGGAACCACCTGCGTTCCGGCAAGTGCCGGTGCCAGTTGACCGATTTCCTCACCGATCTGCATGACTTCTTCATACATCCGGTTTTCGGCCCGGCCGTCATGGGTGAGAACGCCGCCGTAAAACTTTTCGGGGCCGATGCGCGGCTGACGCCAGTAAAAGTAAAGGATGCCCATCGCGCCGCGCGAAATGAGTTGGTAGGTCAGGGCCCGTAGCACTCCCGGTCGGATGAGTGAGTTCGCATCGCCCCAACTTACATGTCCGGCCTTTTGCTCCATCACCCAGAATCCCTCGGCTTCAGCGTCCTTCTTCAGTGAACGAATGATGTCGAGGTTCATGGCGGCTTTTGAAGGCCGCTCGTGGTCGGTGGCGTCGCTGTCGAGGGACACAAAGTCGACGGCATCGCCCAGATCGAACAGATCAATCTGCGTCGCGTACGGGCGGGCAGTGGTGGTGACGGGAATGCTCCCGTTGGCTTCCTGAAGAATCTCCGCCTGCATCCGGATGAACGCGGTGCAGGTATCGCTTGAAAAACGGCGCCAGTCAGTGAGCAGCGCCGGGTTGTGTGGCGCCGGTGCGCTCTGCGGCATCGGTACGTCTTCCCAGTCCGCCACCATCTGACCCCAGAAGCGGAAGCCCATCATGGTGTTGAGATTCTCAATCGTCTGGTACTTCTGCTTCAACCAGGCTTCCCAATCGCTCTTGGTCTCCTTGTTGAAAGAATACTCGGTGTTGTGCCGGCCGATGCCGTTGTCGATCTGCCAGGCGACCAGATCTTTGTGATCGGCGAGTTTCGCCGACATGGCCGTGACGACCTTTTTGCAATACTCCCAGTAGACATTGCTGTTCATCGACATCGCGCGTCGCGTTCCGCCATGTCGCGTCATGCCGTTCTCGTCGATCGGCAATATCTCGGGATGCTTTTTCGTCAGCCAGAGTGGCGGTGCGGCAGTGGGCGTGCCGAGGACGGTCTTGATGCCCTGCTCGCCGAATGTGTCCATGGCGCGTAGCAACCAGTCAAAATCATATTTGCCTTCCTCCGTTTCGCAATGCCCCCATGAGAACTCACCCATGCGCACCACGTTCATGCCCGCCTGCGCCATCAAATGCGCATCTATTTCCCAACGGGACTCCGGGTTTTCTTCGTCTCCGTCAAAGGGAAATACCCAATGTTCAGGGTAATAATCTGCACCAAAATACATATCTTCTCACTCGTTCTCGACTCCGAAAGGTAGGTCAAGCCGAAGAAGTGTAGCAATCCAATTCTCGCGTAACTCCTTCTGGTTTGGAGCTTTGCGGGATGCCAATTCCCACCTAAATGACGTTAACTTTAAAAACTTTAAAATAACGAAGACTTGGTAGCGCACTGGGAAGGGGTTTTGTACCGAAAGATTCGAGCGCGGCCCCGGTCTGCTGGCCCTGTCATGGGCGCTAAGTTTTTTCGGGACAAGCTGAGAAGAATGCATGAACGAACTGATCGATTCGATTTCTGTGGCGCTTGGGCACCAGTGGGAATGGCTGATCGGCACTTCCATCAAAGTCACCGTCTGGCTGCTGCTGGTATTGGCGATACTCCAGCTCCGCCGGAAAACCTCAGCCAGCTGGCTCGCAGGCAAGACGAAGCTGCTTTCGTCCGAGGACGGATCAGAATTGTTCCATCAGCTAAAGCCGGGCACTGATATTCTCAGCGCACCTAATATCATCACCCGTGCCCTTCAACCCACTTCGATCGTCATAGAGGCAGTTATTCTTTTATGCTTTATTCCGAATCATTCTTCAGCGGCTTCGGTTCCAGCTTCAGCCCCGATACCATCCTCCACGCCCTTGATGCGTTCGCCTTCGATGCGGAAGCGATAGAGTGGTCCAATCGCGCCCTTCCGGCAGTCCTTGAAGAAATCCGGCACGTCGCGCTTTTGGGCTTCCCGATCCTCGAGTTCCTTGTCGCTGCAGCCCAGGACCTTGAGCGTGCCCTTGTAGACCCGTGGTTTGCCGATCACCCGGCTCAGGTCAGGCGTCTCCCTGACCTCACGCTTCAGGAGCTTGTTTTCCATCACGATATAGCTGTAGGGGAGGCTGCGAAGATCAATTCCAAGTCGCTTGGCAAAGCCCTGCCATTCGATATTCCCCCTGACTCCGACGGGCGCTTGCGTAAAAAAATGGCACCAATGCCGATCGTTTTCGCGCCGGAGCATTCCGCACGGACCGGTATGGGTGCAGGGAGCGACCGCATTGAACTCATTTAGCAATTCATCGCGAACGCCGCTCAATGCCCGACTATCGTCTTTGCTGCCGGGCTCCACCCAGATCACTGCCTTCGAGCGTCTGACCAATCGCACGAGACTGGCGCGTTGCTCCTCGTTCAGCTCGTTCAGGACATGACTGATGAGCAAAAGTCCCAAGGGCTTGCGGGGTGGCAATGCATCCGCCTTCACCGTCTCAAACCGGGCGTTCAACATTTCCTTGGTGGCGGCCTCGGTGGCAAAACGCATGGCTCTGCCGGAGCGATCGAAGCATCCGACCTCGCGACGCGTGTCGCCACCCAAGGCGGGCACCGCGCGTCGGGATGCGATCCCGCTGCCGCATCCCCAATCCAGCCACTCACCCCGGGGAGGTTCCCAGCCAATGCGCTGGAGTTCGGCCAGCACCGCATCCCACTTCCAGGCAATCCGCTGGGCGAAGGTCAGGTCGTAATCACGCAGATCCTCAAAACGGGTCCAGTAATCCCCGGCGTCAGGTTTGGCTTCGAGAAAGGATTTCCGGAGGCGTTCAAGGGTGTTCCAATTCAGGGATTTCAGATTCATCAGTACGCGGGAGAGTCTTCACAAAACCACCCGTCATTCAATTTGGAATGCACACATTCAGGCGTTCAGAGCAGATCTGGAGACAAAAGAGGCGGATTCTGTCCCGCGATGCTCGCTCCGGGGGGGAGTTCCCGTTAGGTTCGCGCCCGCATTTTCAGATATGAAATACATTCTTACTCATCCCGGTGGCGCGCATAAGGACGACTTTCTCGCGTGCAGCCTGCTGGTCGCGCAACACGACATCAAAATTGTCCGACGTGATCCGACGGCCGCTGAACTGGAGGATGCCGAGATCGCGGTCGTCGATATCGGCGGCAAGCATGAACCCGCCAACAGCAATTTCGATCATCACCAATTTCCACGCGATCATGAGCCGACCTGCTCGCTCAGCCTCGTTCTCAAGCACTTGGGCATCTACAAGGATGCTCTCAGTTTTTGCGACTGGCTGGAGCCAGCCGAATGGTTTGATGCCCGGGGTCCGGGCGATACCGCAAAATGGCTGGGTGTGAAACGGCGCGTCGTGAATCAACTCGTTTCTCCGATCGACATCACCCTCCTGCGCCGCTTCGCGCTGGAGACGGAACTCAACAAAGGGGATCTGATCTGGGAGATGATGCGCCTGATCGGTGAAGACCTGCTGGGCTTCATTCGATCATTGCGCCAGCGACTCGATTTCATTGGAGCGAACGTAGAACGTTGGACTATCAACGGACCGCACGGAGATTTTGAAGCGCTCTTCCTTCGGCGGACAGATCCGCTGCCCGGCGAACCTTCGATGGGGATTGAACGCTACGTCGAGCAGATCGGCTTGGATTCCG
>JBLFYM010000017.1:0-57474 GCA_047608975.1 Limisphaerales bacterium
TCTTTCAGCGAAAACCAAAGCCAACCTTCATCCGCCCTGACAGCGGTCAACCATGCCGGCTTGTTGCCGGTATCCTGCGGGAAAAGCATCAGGAGATCAGCGTATCCCTTCTTCTGCGGCAGGAGCGAACAGTCCACGTCCGGCGCGCCTTTGAAGATCGAGGGCACCGCAGCCAGGCTGTTGAACCGCTGCTGAATTCCCAACTGCTGATACTCGCCGTTGGCAGGATCGCTGAACTGGGTCGGATTCGTCATGCCGAACTTGATCGGACTGGTGGAAATCTTGAACGAACCTTCCTTTTCCGGCATGGCCAGGGTGGCGTGATGCCCCAAAGACGTCTTCCCTTCGAAGCCTTCGATCTGGTGAGTGGAATACACCACATTCTGGCCCTCGTGGAGATGCAGCTTCTTAATCACCCGCCCGGCGCGCACCTGGGTATTCAACTCCATCGTCAACGTGGTCACACCGTGCTTCGCCGTGGTCCCGATCAAACTCCAACGACTCCCCGAAGTTTCCCCATGGGGCGGATGTTCCTCACCTTGGAACGCGTCGCCATTTCCCCCGAATGGCATACAGAAGAAATCCCCCCGCAGCGGAACCAACACCGGCACCGGATAGTCATGCGTCTCCCCCTGCCACGGACTGATGTAGTAGGGAGCCACCGGCGCGGCGCTGTCGCGATAGAAAGTCACCGGAGCCATGTGCCCGCCGGTCTTCGTGATCGCGAGTTCGACCTGGTCCGATTTGATGACCCAGCAGTATTGGCCGTTGCGAGTCTGGGAGGAAGCGCGTTGAGCCGGCGCGGAAACCAATCCGCCGAGTACAACGCCTGCGATGGCAAGAGTAAGGTGTTTCTTCATGTGGATGTGGGGAAAGGTGTAAGCCGACACGCGCTCAAACTCCAAAGATTTCTTCGAGCGTCTGTCGCATCACTGAGGGATCCGGATCAATCCCAGTCCAATACTGGATGCCGATGACTCCCTGATTCACCAACATTCCCAGCCCATCGACCGTCTTGCAGCGCTTTTCGGTCGCGTCACGAATCAACTTTGTCTGCGGTGGATTAAACACGACATCGGCAACCACCGCACCCTCGCGCAGTGACGCGACATCCAGATCCAGCGCGGCATCGCCATCGTAGAGTCCGATGGCGGTTCCATTGATCACGATTTCCGCATCTTCGGGAATCGAATAGGTCGAGTCCCAAGTCACCAACTCGGCGTCGACCTCAAGCTTCTCTTTCAGCAGATCGACCAGACTTTGGCCGCGGGCCGCGGAACGATTCACAATGGTGATTTTGCCCACCCCCGCCAAACCCAGCTCGACCGCAATCGCGCGGGCCGCACCGCCGGCTCCAAACAGCACGACCTGTTTGCCCGTGGGATCGACAACGGCCTGCAGCGATTTCAGGAATCCTTTGCCATCGGTGTTTTCGCCGATGAATTTGCCATCACGCAGCACGGCGCAGTTCACCGCCCCCATGATCGCGGCGGATTCCCCCAGCCCGTCGAGATGCTGAATGACTTCGACCTTGTGCGGCATGGAGCAATTGAACCCGCGAAACCCCATTGCGCGGGCACCCTTTACGGCAGTGCCGAGATCCTCGGGCGCGACCTCCATGTTCACGTAGCGCCACTCCAGGCCGTGATGTTTGAATGCCGACTCCACCATTGCGACCGTCGGATTTCCAGCCGCACCCTGCGACATCGAACCCACCAATTCCGGACAGAAATTATCGTTACTCATTGTAAAACGCCGAGAGAATGCGGGACTCACTCGCGATTGTGCAATTCCTCAATCGCCGATTCGATCTCCACCCTCGGCAAGTTTCCGGTGAGCAGATCTTCATCTGTCTTGGCCAAAAGCCGCTGAAAGAAACTATGCGCAAATTCCAGTGTCTTCGGCTGATATCCCACCCGGTCCAATAGCTGGAACAGCCGGTCCTCCGCCTTCGCGAATTGGCCGCCCGTCTCGTAGTGCTGCATCAGCGCCACGAGCAGCGGCGGCGGGAGCTCGAACGTGGCCAACTCCGCCAACAGAATGTCCACCCGGGGAACAAACTCCGGGACGACATCCTCCTCGGTGAAATTGCGAATGGCCATCAGCAGCGACAGCGCCTTGAGTCGACAGCGGCCGGCTTCTGGATCCTCTCCTGCCTGGTCATGCGCGTGCGCGGATTGATGAAGCAAGGCCACCAACATAAAGCAACGGTTCCGACCTTCTGCGCCACTGACTCCCTTCATCATCCGGGAGACCACCACATTGTCGGAAGCATCGCGAATTTCCTCTATTGAGAGCCCCAGCAACTCCTCGCTGCTTTGCTGGATCAGTTCACGGGATTGTCCCAGATCGCCTTCCTTCGTGCGGGCGATGATGCTGGACAACATCTGCGCGCACTTCTCGATCATCCGTATGATGTAGTCCTGCCGTATCACCTTAATGGCTCGCAGTCTTGCGGAAGAAAAACTCCAAGCGCCAAAAAAACAAACTTCAAATAAGCACCAATCAGAGATCGAATCGATCGACTGCCCGTGCACCTTCGGCACAAATCTTTCCGAGATCGCGGCTGCTCGCCGTATTTCTCGTTCGTCACTGAGGGGCTTGCGGTCCTCAGCCTTGGCACTTGGAGCTTGAATATTACCTGGAGTTTCATCAGCTCACCGTCTCAACGGTTTCACGTGTCACCTCGTCAGAGTTTGACCATATCGGCCACCTGCGAGACGTCCTTATCGCCGCGTCCCGAGATGTTCACGATGATCAGCTCATCCGCCGACATCTTGGGCGCAACCTCGATGCAACCGGCGACGGCATGGGCAGATTCCAAGGCCGGAATAATCCCCTCGAGTCGGGCCAGACCCTGGAACGCATCCAAGGCCTGTTTGTCAGTCGCGTAGGTGTAATCCACACGCTCACGATCGCGCAGCCATGCGTGTTCCGGTCCAACCGACGCGTAATCCAAGCCCGCTGAAACGCTGTGCGTCAGCTGAATCTGGCCGTGCTCGTCCTGCAACAGATAGGAAAGCGCGCCCTGCAGAACTCCAAGGGAACCACCCTGGAACCGCGCGGCATGTTTACCTTCCTCGATCCCTTCACCGCCGGCTTCCACTCCCAGCATCTTCACGGAATCGTCCTTCAGGAACGGATAAAAAAGACCCATCGCATTGGAGCCGCCCCCCACACAGGCGATCAGCAGATTCGGCAAACGTTCTTCCTGCTCCATTATCTGCCGCCGGGCTTCATCGCCAATCACACGGTGAAAATTACGCACCATCATCGGGTAAGGATGTGAGCCATAGACGGTCCCCAAGATGTAATGCGTGTTGCGCACATTGGTCACCCAATCCCGCATCGCCTCACTGATGGCTTCCTTCAAAGTCTGTTGCCCGGCCGTCACTGGGACGACCTCCGCCCCGAGCATCCGCATCCGGTAGACGTTCAGCTTCTGTCGCTCACAATCATGCGCGCCCATGTAGACCATGCACTTCAATCCAAACATCGCCGCTACCGTTGCGGTGGCCACGCCATGCTGTCCCGCGCCTGTCTCAGCAATCACGCGGGTCTTTCCCATTCGCTTGGCAAGAAGAACCTGCCCGATGCAGTTGTTGATCTTGTGCGCGCCGGTATGGAGCAGATCCTCCCGCTTCAGATAAATCTTCGCGCCTCCCAATTCCCGGGTCAGTCGTTCCGCAAAATACAACGGGGTAGGACGCCCAACAAACTCACGGAGATAATAGTCAAACTCCCGTTGGAATTCCGGATCAACCTGCGCCTTCGCATATTCCTCCTCCAACTCCTGAAGCGGGTGAAACAGCGTCTCGGGTACAAACTTGCCGCCGTACGGACCAAAATGTCCATCCGCGTCCGGCACTGACAACAATTCTTTTTCCGTCATCGGCGCGGAACATAGCCCCGGATTCCGGCAGCGTCGAGGAACTGATAAATTCGAACTCATTCCCTCCAAAACCAAGCAACTCTCCACCCGAAATTCGCAGACCGGTTTGAAGTGCACTGGTTTGGCTGGACGGATGTTGGCAGAGATTTGATCGGAGAATCACCATCCAACGGATCGTCCTCAATTTATGACGGCCGAAAACAAACGAACCCTCTCAGGTTTCTGAGGTAGGATTCGGCGTTTTCGAGCGGGGCAAAGCGTTCGAAGGCAAAACAGGCTGCAGCGGTAACCACGACGCTCACCAGCAGGCGGGCGATGGGACGCGATCGATTCCGAGCCGGAGCTTCGACATTCACAGAAAATCCTTCTCCTTCGCGATTTGCCACAGATGCACAAAGGCCGGCGCAAGCTCTTCCGAACGAGAGTGAATCCACGTAGAGATCTCCTGGGCACCAAACCAATCACCGCCTTCGATTTCTTCTGGATGAAGCTCGAAAGGACCTTCGCTCCGCGTTCGATAAACCCAGACGAATTCCTGATCCGTCTCCGCGCAGGCAGCGATCTTGAACATTCGCTCCGGTGCCGTTTCCAATTGTAATCCGATCTCTTCGAATACTTCGCGGACGGCGGCGGCATCATAATCCTCACCCCTGTCCACATGGCCCGAGGTCGATGAATCCCAACGACCGGGATGCGAGTCCTTCGATTGGGAACGCTTTTGCAGAAACACCTCCCCTGCTCCGTTGAACACCAGAATATGAACCGACCGATGCAATAGTTTCTTGCGATGCACCGCGCTGCGGGTCTCCGTCCCGATCACCTGATCCGAGAGATCAACAACATCAAATATCTCTTCGCCGATCATTCAGCCAAGATGTTGGTCATCACGATATACTGCTCCAAGGAAACCGCTTCGGCCCGCACCTTCACGTCCAGGTCTGCGGCCCCATAGGCCTGTTCCAGTTTATCTGGATCCCAGTCCTGCTTGAGCAGCTTCAACATCATCTTGCGACGTTGCGAAAAGCCCCGTTTCACAATCCGCTCGAAGATCCGTTCCTGTTCCAGCGCGAGCAGCGGCTCCGGTCGTCGGCACAACGAGACGCAGGCGGAATCGATTCGGGGCTCAGGAAAGAAGCACCCGCGTGGAATCGTGAAGTCCAGGCGCGGTTCGTAACTCAGCTTCAGGAGCAGTGTCAGAATGCCATACGCCTTGGTATGCGGCTTGGCCACCAGCCGTTGCCCGACCTCCAGCTGAAGCGTCGTCGTGATCCACTTCGGCCCGGTGCGCTTCTTGGCCAGTTCGACCAGGATCGGCGACGCCACGGAGTAAGGCATATTCGCCACCATCTTCCACTGGCTCCAATCCCGCTCCTCCTTGCAGATCAACTGTAGTGCATCGGCGTGGACGAGTTCAAAATGATCAGCGTCCTTGAACCGTCCTTCCAGGAAATTGATCAGTCGCCGATCTGTCTCGATCGCGACAACCTTCCCGGCGGCTTCGAGCAGATGTTCAGTGAGTGGTCCCAAGCCCGGGCCGATCTCGACCACGGAATCCTCCTTCCCCAGATCGGCCGCCGCGACGATGCGACGAATCTGGTTCTGGTCATGCATGAAGTTCTGTCCCAGCGACTTGGTCAACTGGATCTCCTGTTCGGACAGAACCGTTCTTATTTCCGTCAAATTCATTGTTTGCCTCCCATTTCTGCTATCTCTGCGGCCAACGCCTTCACAGCGCTCGTCAATTGCAGGCGGGTAATCGTCAGTGGTGGAATGAAGCCAATTATATTCCCCGCGTCGCCCTCCGGCAGAATGACAAATCCACGCTTCAACATTCTTTTCATGATAGTCACCGATTCATCCGTCGCCGGCCGCCGCCCGCGTAAAATTTCCAACCCAACCATGAGCCCCAGACCCCGTGCTGTCAGTCGATAACCCTTCGGTGCCGGAATGTTCGACAACTCGCGCAGGAGAAACCGACCCGTTTCGTCCGCGCGCTCGGTGAGTTTGAGTCGCGTGATCTCGCTCAGGTTTTCCAATGCCATCGCGCAGCCAACCGGATGGCCCAGGAACGTACTCGTATGGATTGCCTCCCCATCCGCCTCCGGCCAAGCCTGATCCATCACTGTGGCATCCCCCACACAAGCCGACATCGGAAAGCCTCCGGTGAGCGCCTTGCCCAGGCAGACCAGATCGGGAGTCACCTGCCAATGTTCCCCGGCGAACCAACGTCCCGTCCGACCGAAGCCGGTATAAATTTCATCGAAGATCAGTAACGCCCCGTGGCGCGCACATTCGTCAGCCAGCCAGCGAAGCGATTTCAATACTGGAACCCGAATTCCACCGCGCCCCTGAATCGGCTCAATCAGAACCGCACCAATTTTTCGTCCTTCGAACAGCCGGGCAACCTCCTGGCGCAGCTTCGAGAAAGCCCGGCTGGTATCTGGAAACGGAGCCCAGCTGCCAAACTGTTTCAGTTGCGATTTGAACGGATCCCGGAACATCCCCCGGTGGGTCGCCCCCAGCGCACCATAACCCAGACCGTGGTAAGCACCCTCAAACGCAATAATCCCGGATTTGCCAGTCTTCAAAAGCGCAGTCTTCAATGCCGCCTCAACCGCTTCGAAACCAGAATTGCAAAAGATCGTTTTTCCGCAACTCGATTTGGTCCATCGCTCGTAGGTGAGGCGGCTCAGTTCCCGTGCCAAGTTTGCCTTGCCGGCGTGTGGATGCACATCCCCCATCGCGTGGCACAAGGTCGCCATCTGATCCTGCCCGGCGCGAACGACCTTGGAATTCGCATGTCCCGCCGCCGCGACTCCGAAAGCCGCCGTCAGATCCAGATACTTCTTCCCCTGCGAATCCCAGACATGGCAGCCACGGGCCTTTTCCCAAACAATCGGCCAGTCGCCCTCCGGATCCACGTAGGTGATGTTCCGCGATTCGTAGCGCTGGAGGAGTTCAATGGTATTTTCGTTCTCGACTGACAAGGCCCCGAGGATAAGAGAAAAGTCCCACCGATGATAAGCGCGGAATGAGGAATTTCAATCTGTGGTGCACGTGAGCTACCACATTGATTCTTCAGAGCAATTACCCAATCCTCTCACATGCGTTTGTTTTTCTGCCTGTTGTGCGCGTTTGCGTCGTTCCTGACCCCGGCCAAGGCGGCACCCACGATGGGTATTGCCCGCGTCGATGTGACGCCCGACTACCCCGTCCGTCTGTCCGGCTACGGAAGCCGCCGGGCGTTTTCCGAGGGGGTTGAGCAACGTATTTGGGGGAAGGCATTGGCATTCGACACCGGTGGTGAACATCCCGCGCTGCTCATCACGGTGGACAATTGCGGCGTCCCCTTCTCAATGCGACTCGCCGTGCTCCGACAACTTCAAAGGGATACCAAACTAAAACCCGAGCGTTTTGCGATCCTCTCGTCCCACACCCATTCCGCACCGATGCTCAACGATATGCTGCCGAACATCTTCAGCATGGACCTGACCGAGGCGGATCAAAAATCGATCGATCACTATCATGAGGACCTGACCCGCGCGCTGGTGAAACTGGGACGGGAAGCCCTCAGCCAGCAACTCGCCGCAAAACTGTCCTGGGGAATCGGCACCTGCGCGATCGCCGAAAACCGTCGTTATGGCAGCGGCCCGACCGACGACGATCTGCCCGTCTTACGGATCACGTCTCCTTCCGGAGAACTGCTGGCGGTCTTCGCCAACTATGCCTGCCACTGCACCGCGATATCAGGCACGTTCAACCGCATCTGTGGAGATTGGGCCGGCTACGCCCAATCTGCAATCGAAGCCGCACATCCGGGTACCACAGCGTTGATCGGAATCGGCTGCGCCGGGGATCAGCGTCCCGCCGAACGCTTTGGACTGAACTACGCGAAACAGCACGGAGCCACCATCGCAGCTTTAATTTCGTCCGTGCTCCAACGACCGGATCTCGAATCGCTCCCCAGTTCGCCCGATTGCGCCGCTGAACAGATCTCCCTTCCGTTTGACAAACCGGTCGCGAGAGCAGAATGGGAAACCCGGGCGAAATCGAAAACCCAAGCCACCGCCCACCATGCGAAGAGGAATCTCGAACGTCTCGATCGGGGAGAATCGCTTCAGACCGAACAGGACTACTACGTGCAACGTTGGAGTTTTGGCGACGACCTGCTGATGGTCTTCCTACCGGGCGAAGTCGTGGTGGATTACGCAGTGCGGCTGAAGCACGAATTTGACGCCAAGCGCGTTTGGGTAAATGCCTACGCCAACGACGTTCCTTCATACATCCCGTCAGAACGGGTACTGCGCGAGGGCGGATATGAAGGCGAGAGTTCGATGCGTTACTACAATCGCCCGAACAAATACGCGCCCGGCATCGAACACAAAATCTTCGCAGTACTCCGCACGATCATCCCCGCCACCTTCGAATCACCTGACCGCCTGCTTCTGGTCCCACCACCAATCGAACCACGGACATCCACCAGCCACATCACCACCAAGCCCGGATACTATGTCCAACTCGTCGCCTCCGAACCCGACGTCATTGATCCGGTAGCCATCGACTTCGGTTTGGATGGTCGGCTCTGGGTCGCTGAGATGAACGACTATCCCGCCGGCCCCAAAGGCAACTATCAACCCGGCGGCCGTATTCGAATTCTCGAAGACACCGATAGCAATGGAACCTACGAAAACGGACGCGTGTTCCTCGACAACATCCCCTTCCCCACCGGCATTACCACCTGGGGACGCGGCGCTCTTATCTGTGCGGCACCGGATATCCTCTACGCCGAAGACACCGACGGCGATGGTCGGGCCGACGTGGTGGAGAAGCGATTTTCAGGCTTCATCACCGATAACTATCAGGCGCGAGTGAACAGCATCGAGCTGGGTCTCGACAACTGGTTCCACACCGCGGGCGGACTCCGCGGGGGCACGATCACCTGGCCTGGAATGACCAGCAGCCAACGGGCAGTCGTTCTGGGAAGCCGGGACTTTCGCTTTTCAACAGACTTCAGAATTCTGGAACCCGACAACGGTCCAACGCAGCAGGGACTCGTGCATGATGATTGGGGAAACTTGTTTGGATGCGCAAATAGCAGCACCGCCTTTGGTTACCCCATGCCAAATCGCTACGCGGACCGCAATCCGCATGTCAGCCTGCCTACTCGTCGCGCGAACATCCCGACCGGCGACAACCCGGAACGGATCTACCCCACCAGCGAATTGGCTCAGCGCTTCAATCGCCCTTCGCACTACAATCGCGTCACCTCAGGTTGCGGAATCGGAATCCATCGCGACAGCCAGGTGGGCGCGGAGTTTTACGGCGACGTGTTCACTTGCGAACCGGTACACAACGTGGTTCGTCGCCTGAAGCTGAAACAGAACGGCCCGGTCTTCACCGGCCATCGCACCGAAGAAGAGCAAACCTCCGAGTTCCTGTCATCGAGCGATCCGTGGTTTCGCCCGGCACAGGTTCGAACCGGTCCCGACGGCGCATTATGGGTGGTGGATATGTATCGGTCCGTGATCGAACATCCACGCTGGATACCTGAGGCCAGGCTGAAAGAACTGGATGTGCGTGGCGGCGCGGACCGGGGACGAATCTATCGCGTTCTCCCCAGCGGAAGCCGCGTCCGGAAGATTCCCAATCTGAGCAAACTCACAACTGCGGCACTGGCACAGAAGCTTGATTCTCCCAATGGTCCACAACGCGATCTCATCCAGCGCGAGTTGATTTATCGTCAGGATCGCAGCGCTATCCCCAACCTCCAGAAGCTTGCGGCATCGGCGAAAAACGGAGCCGTTCGCGTACATGCCTTGTCGCTCCTGGAGGGGTTATCTGGCCTTACCGACAGTATTCTCGTGAGTGCGATGCGAGACCCTCATCCAGAGGTAAGGCGAATTGCCGTGCGAATCATGGAGCAGTATCCCAACGACGGGAGTGTCGGCCGACATGTCCTCAAGCTCATGGCCGATCCGAACAAATTCGTCCGCTACCAGGTCGCGTTGAATCTGGGTGGCCGGGAAAATAACGCCGCCGGGAAGGCGCTCGGACAGATCGCCGCCAAAGACTCGGCTGAGCCATGGATCCGGGCCGCCGTCCTGAGTTCGTCTTTGAAACACGCCCGACACATTCTTGCGGCACTCGCCGAGGTTCCACGCAACCAATCTGGCCGAAGCGAACTGATCGGTCAGCTACTGGCAACCTTGGCGGTCACCGATCGAAACGAGTTTGGACGTTGGCTGAAGCTCGCGCTGCCGGAAAACGGCAATCCAGATGAATCGGAATGGAACACCCTCGCAACTCTGCAGCTGTCGCTCGATCGGAATCGAATTCCGCTCACCAGCCTACTGAACTCGAATGATGCCGAAGCTTGGCAGGCCGCCCTTCGGCTCCGGAAGATTCATGACAGTGCGCTCAAGACTGCGGCGAATGGATCCAATTCTCTTTCACTGCGCCGCGCAGCGGTTCGCCTTGCCGGCCGAGGATTCAACGACTTCGCGTCAGCGCTCCCGGAGTTGGCCAGACTGCTCAAGCCGAATGTTCCGGCGGCCTTGCAATCCGATGTGTTCAGCGCCATATCACGAAAAGATTCCAAGCAGCTTCCATCCCTCGCGCTCGCTGGTTGGCGCACCCACTCCGTTTCGCTTCGGCAACAGATCATTGCCACCCTGATCCGCCGTGAGCACTGGATCATGGCGTTGATGGACGCGATCGAAGATCGACGCATCGCCGCCGGAGAAATCAACCATGTCACCCGATTGCAGCTCGCGCGCAGCAAGAATCCGAAGCTGGCAACTCGGGCCGAGAAACTCATCCCGGTGACTATCGAGACCGATCGCGCCAAGCTACTCACGAACTACGAGCCCACCTTCCAGCTCCAAGGCGACACGGCGAACGGACGCGTCCATTTTCAACAACTTTGCGCCCCCTGCCATGCGTCGAGCGGCATCGGCACGAACGTGGGACCCGACCTGGCCATCTACCGCAACAAACCGGCCCGCGACATTGTGGAGGCTATTATCAACCCAAACGCGGTCATTGAACCCCAATTTATGAGCTACGCGGCAGAGACCACCGACGGTCGAGTGATATCCGGAATACTCCGCGAGAGCGCCGGTTCACTGGAATTCCTACAGGCACAGGGCATCAGAACGAAGCTGCGTCGGGACGAGGTCAAGTCACTCGGAGCAGTGGCTCTCTCGCTCATGCCCGAAGGTTTCGAAGCCGCTCTCAATCCACAGCAGATGGCGGATCTCATCGCGTTCCTGAAAGCGCCCTAGCAGCTGTGCAAGTGGATTGAGGCCCCAACTCCACCGGTCCACCCACATCGGATCATCCTTTCTCAGCCATCCACTTCACCAGCTGATCGCGGAGAAAAATGCCGTCCTTCGCGTAGAGTTTGGAATCATCGTTCCAATGCCCACGGTCCCCTGAACCCGGCATTCCAGCCGATTTCAAAGCAGCGGCGGATATCGTAACGCGTGTGCTCCCGCTTTTCGTTCAGTTCGTACACCTTAAAATCACAGGTCACCGCACCGGAAAAAGCGTTCTTTAATCCCTCCCAACGAACCTCATCCTGCCAGTTGCCGGTATCCGGTCCCGGAGCAACATTGCGACCGATCAGTTTTACCATGCGAGGAATCGCATCCGGATCTGACCCCAGCCAGCCACCGTTCTCCACCAGCAACTGCACGCCACGCGTCTCCGCGTAGGCAGCAGAACCCCCGGAGCGCAGAGATATCTCCCACAGATGAGGAATTCTTTCGAACAAATCGTAGAGGATGGACCTGTGGTCCGTCCTGTTGCGCGTGGGACAGGCGTAAGGGCTTACGAACGACTGCAAAATCACACTCACCATTCGGTTGGTAACCCGCGCGTCTATGGACGGACCTTAGGTCAATCCTACCTTGGCGTTCGTTGCATTCGGCCGATTTTCTACTGCATCGTTACTCAGAGAGTGTGCCCCGGAACGGAACACGTCGGGCTCATCGAAATCTGGCCCGGAAACTTGTAAGTGCCCTCGGCTGGACAGCTCGGAGCCTTGCCGTCCCGGAGATATTTGAGGATCGCGGACGGTTCCGGCTTATCGCGAGCGGACTTCCTGTTCTCCAGTGCCCATTGTTGCGTTGCTCCATCGATCTGTTTGAGATTGGCAATGCACGAGTTCTTTTGCGCCGTTGAACGGCCCTTTACAAAATTTGGAATCGCGATCGCGGCAAAAGTGGCGGTGTTCGCCAAGAGCGCTGAGATCAGGGTTTCGCTCGCTGACTGATTTCCGACGGTGGTGGACAACCAACCCTCTTTGGTGTTTGAAAATATGGAAGCGGCAGACGAAGCAGTGGCAAAGGTTTCGATGATCCCGTCATCGGACTCATCGGCGATCGCGGGCGCGAGAGTCTGGGTGATCAAAATCACTTCTTTTCCAAACCTTTCGCTGACAAACGTGAACGCATTGCCGGATTGCGGCAGACCTACGGCAAGCTTTGCGAACTCTTCATTCGTGCGAAGATTCGGCTCATCGCCACGTTTCGTGGCGAGCACTTTGGTCATAACCGACGGCTGACTCGCGATGAACAGATGTTCCCCATCAAAACCAACTACCGGACTTAGTGCTGGAACAAAAGGGATCAGCGCCGGGACCCGAATCAGATGCACGCCGTCTTCCTCTGCGGTGGTGATGTTTGGGATCACTTTCATCAATTCAGCAATTCGATCAAAAATCGCCCTGTCCGTCACCTTGGCAACCAGGATGAGTCCGGGAGTCGGAATCGAAATTGCCTTCGCCGCCGGAATCGGCAGGGGCATCCGGACTTTGTCGTCCAGCATGAGCGCCCATCCGAACTCTCCGCCGAGGCCGTCCAACAAGGTGCCCAACTCCATCTGCGCCAGCGCCTTGAACTGTGCCGGGATCATCGCCAGCGATTGTTGAATCTCGGGATTACCTACCGCGGCCAACTCGTTCGTGATCGTGGTCCACAATCCTGTGATATCCAGGTCGGCGTACGTGGCAATTGCCGCATCCGCGGGAATCAGATCCAAACCGGTCAACTCATGTGCTTCACGACCGAAGAGCGGCCACAGGTATCCCCCTCCACTCCCCTTGTGATGATGGAGGAAGAATTTCGTCCGGTGCAGGTTTTCACCGACAGGGACTCCGCTAATACCAACACCACTGATCTCCTGGAGCCCGGTTCGCCGAATCAGCCCCATGCCAATCTCGAATGCTTTTGCCACTTCTGCGCGCTCGCTTTCAGGCATCGCCGCCAAGATGGGATCGCGAAATTCCTCAACCATCTTCTCCAGACCCGCCAACCATTTGGCAGTGCCCACGTAGGCGAATATACTCCCGCCGCGATCAAGTTTTGCGGTGACCTCCGCGTAGCTTGTGGGCGTGGCCGGTTTCATTACCGGGGCGGCAGTCGCGAACACCGGAGTATCTTCGGCGTCCGGAATCCCACTGCGCCCGATGAGCAACAGCCCGATCGTCAGGCAGATACCGGCGGTGATTGTCGTCAAGTTCGTCATGTTGAAATTTTTCATGTCAGTTCCTCCTGGATCAGCGTTCAGTTGGCGGGGCGGGTTTCGACGTAGGCTTCCACGAACCGGGGCCACGGGCTTTCGTGTCAGCCTCGGTCATATGCATGACCGAGCCATCGACCAGGGCAACGTTGTGATGAATCGGACACCAGAGCAGCGCCTCGGCCGGCCGCGTTTCATCGACCTCCTTGCCGGACCTAAACTTGTAGGAGAGGTGCTTCCGTTTGAACTCACCCCACGATCGCACTCTCTCCACCCCTTCTGCGGCCGGACAGGTAAGAATTGCGGGCGTGCCGAGCTCATTCTTGAGCAGCAGCATGAAGCGGAACGGATCCGTATCATCCCCTCGACCATCCTGCTTCGTCATCTCCAGTGTCCCACCTTCGTCCTTCGGGATCTGAAACGGAAAGCGATCCTCGTTGTCCGACGCATAGATCTTCAGGCCGAGGCAGATTTGCTTCATGTGGTTGACGCACTTGATGCGAGACGCCTTTGCTTTGGTCTTCGACAGTGCCGGCAACATCATACCCGCAACGACTGCGACGGGGGCGACCACCGACGTTACAAGAAACATACCGGCAGTGTCGTGAGTGCCCACGCCGGTCCAGTCCCACCCTTGGTCCGTATTCGCAAATACGCCGTAGCTGTCCCCCGGACTACCCAGTTTATCCATCAGATCCTGCATTCTCTTGGCCTCCGGAGGCATGGCTTCCATCATCGATTTCTGAATTTCGATCACCGTCTGCTGAAGCCGATGGTCAGCATAGCTGAATCCGTTTCCTTTGGGCGCGGCCAGCGCGCTCAACTTCTTGAAACCGTCGGTGGACGCGAATCCAGGCTGTTCGCCGTATTTCACAGCGAGCGAAGCGGCGAGCATTTCGGGGCTACTGCAGATCAAGATCTGTTCCCCATCAAATGCGATGATCGGTTTCAGCGACGGAATCGGTGGATACAGTGCCGGAAACTGAATCTGATCCAAACCGTTCAGATTCGTAACCACTGTCCCGGGAATCGCCTTGGCCAATTGGGACAGATGATCAAACAAGAGTTTGTCACTCACTTTCGCGAACAACAGCAGATCCGGACGCGGGAGTTCCAGCGACTCCTCATCGTCCGTCGGAATCGAGACTTTCGTGCTCTCGTCCAATGTCAAAGCGAAGCCGTAGTGCCCGCCCAACGATTTGAGGAACGCATCAAAATCCAATTGCGTCGCCTTTTTGAAACTGGCGGGGATGTCGGCGAGGCTGGCGGAGAATTCCGCATTTCCCATCGCCTGCGCTTCTTTGTTCAACGCATACCAAACAGCAGACAGGTCGAGATCCTGACCGCCGGCGAGGACGGTGTTGGCGGGCATCAGGTCGAGTCCAATCGGAGCGTGCGGTTCTTTGCCCAGAAAGTCCCAGAAATAGCCATCGCCTTTGTCGGCGAAATGATGCAGCACCATCCGACTTCGGAATATTCCTTGTTCAATCTCGATACCACTGATTCCAAATCCCGTAATTTCAGACAGACCGCTCCTTTTCAAAGCCTCAGTGACGATCCCAAACATCTTCTTCACCTCAGCTCTGCCATCATCGGTCTGAGCGTCGGGATTCAGGTTTTGAACCAGCGTCTCAACATCACCGATCTTCTCCGCCAGCTTTGCGTAGAGCTGATCCGTCCCGAGATAGACCAACAGTCCCCCGCCCTCGTCCAGCAGGCCCATCACTTCGTTGAAACTCCCTTGCGGCTCCAACGGCGCCAACGCGCTCTCACCCTCCGCAAGTTCGGCGGCCTTGGATTTACCCGTGTCTTTCAACGGTTCGTTTTTTCTGCAGCCAGACGTGCTCAGTAGCACGAGGCATAGCGAACCCAGCACAATCGCGCTGGAAGTGTATTTGGAGTTCTTCATCGGAATTTTACCTACCAAGGATGCCGGGAACCTAGAACCGACCCAGCCACATGGCAATTGTTTCAACCAATTTGGTCACGCAGGCGTGAGGCGCGGGGGATCAGACTGATTGAAGAGGAGGCACTACGGCTGATAGCCAACCAACTGCCCGTTCTCCATCGTCACGTAGATTCGGCCGGCTGAATCCAATGCCGTCCCACCTTTGACCGGGGTTGAGGGAAGCTCATGTGACCAGATGTCTTTCCCGCTCTCCACATCGATCGCCGCCAGGAAATTCTCACGCTCTTCACCACCTGAATGGCCGGCCGCAAGCAGCCGATCCCCGCTCACGACAAAACTTGTAAACCGACGATTTCCGCGATCTCGCCAGACACTTTTGACCAACGGCTTCTTGTCCTTGCCCAAGTTGCGCGGCAGCAACCATCGGGCAGCTTCCTTCTTTTGGAGAGTCACTCCTTTGGGCGGCGGTTCCTGCAAAGTAAGACTCGTAAAACGGCTGCCTTCGTAACTCGCATCGTGATTCAGCGTGCAACCGTCCTCGCACTTGTATTCGAGCGAGACGTATTTGCCATACTCGGGGAAGAAGGGATAGAAGGCGGTCCTGAATTGGGCGGTGATCTGCTCGCGGGGACCGTTCAGACACTTCAATGTCTTCAGATCATAACGCGCCGTCTCGTAAACACCGCCCGCCAGGAAACGCAGTTCCCCATCCTCAATCCGGGGCACACCCTGCACACTGATCCCGTTCTTCGAAGCTTCGCCCACCACACCGGAACTCGTATTCGCCGCCAGGAGCCTGCCCGTCTTGGCGTCGAGCGCCACCACATAGGTGCCGTCGTAGTGCGCGATCCCCGCGGCAGCATAGACCCGCCCATCATGAAAGATTACGCCACCAGAGACCGGCCAGGTGGAAATCAATTTGCCGTAGACCGGAATCCGTCGCGGAGCGGGACCAACCCGGAACGTCCACAATCGCCGTCCCGTCTTGGCTTCGAACGCGTGTACCCGTCCATCAGCCGAACCCACATAGGCGCGGTCGTGGGCAATGGTTGGCGGGTAGTAGACCGCCCCGCCGGTGTATGATTTCCAAACCTGTTTGCCTTGCTGATTGAAGGCCTGAACGGCACCCGCTCGATCAGCGACAAAGATCAACCCGCCCGCCACCACCGGAGCCGTGGGCAACGAACTGGTAACCACTTGCGCGCTCCACCGCTTGTCCACCTCATCCGAAATCGGCGTCGCCGCCACATCGTTCCGGGCATTGCCACCGCGATAGCTGGGCCAGTCCGGCTTCGCGACATTCACATTCAGTTTTGCAACCGACCGGAAGCCGGCAAATTGTTGCAGTGCTCCCGCGTGAATATTCTTCTTGGGATTTAGAAACAGCGGCTGTTGCCCAGCCGGCCCCAGACAAATGTTCCCGTAGAGCGAGAGCTGGCAACCACACATCCACGGCCCCCAGTAAAGATGACCGTTCGCGATCAGCACACCGTCCTGACACGGCGGACGCATGGGATCGATATGTTGTGCCTGGCCAGATTCGGTCATCAGCCGAACCGTCCCGCCGCTGGCGCGGAAGAACACACTGTCCGCACACCCGGTGGCGCGCGTGCAGGCGCGGCGTCCGGGGAGTTCCTTCAAGACCTTTCCACTCGCATAGTCAAGGATCGCCCCCAACTCACGCTGAGGTCCGGCCGCATACAGCGCGTCGTCCCGGAGCACGAGCTGGAGATTGCCGGGCGAACGCGTCCAGGAAACCTTGCCGTCCTCGGCGGATACCACGACCAGACGACGCCGCTGTGGCCCGGCAAAGAAGAGATAGTCGTTGTTACACTTGAGATAACAGGACGTCGAATAACCGGTGGTGTAATGCTGCGCGATCAGGTTCCCATCGATCGCCTTCAACATCTCTTTGTCGTCCGATCGCCAGACCAGTTTTCCGTCGCTGGAATTCAGTCGGAGCAGAACCTTCTCCGGGCTGTAGCAAAAAATCGAATCACCGTTCATCGCCAAGGCCCGGGCGTCCAGATACTCCTCCTGTCGTGAGTACCACAGCAGCTTCTTGGTCTCGACGTCGATGGCGACCACCGTTCGTCCGAATCCGAACGCCGATTTCGGATCCTTGTAGTCGTGCCCTTTCCACATTCCCCAAGGCCAATGCCCCAGACCTTCGTGGTTCGATTGTTGGGTATCGACCTGAACTTCAGCACCGCCGATCAGCGCATAAAGCACACCGTCCTTGAGCGCCATCCACTTCCAAACGGGCCCGTCCGTAACACCCTTCGGAGCCAGGTATTCGTCACGCAGTGCACCGGTCTGCGCATCGAACACCTTGCACGATTCATGGTCCCCCATGTAGAGCGCGTCCTTGGTGGCAATCATCGTGTTGCGATGAATCATAAATCCCTTGGGCAACGGTCGCTGCCAGAGAATGGTCCCGTTGTAGCCGTTCACCGCCATCAGTGTGTTCAACACCGCGTTCTGATTCGCCTTGTGCGCAATGTGGCCAAAGGCTTTGAACACAATTCCCCCTGCCGACACGGATTGCTGCGGCATGGGACTGAACATTGGAAATCCAAGAAACTGCGTCCGGAATTCACCCCGCACCAATTGATCATCGGAGTTCGGGTTGTTATCCGGCCCATGATAAGGATGCGACCAGTCGTCCATTCCCTCCGGCGATGAAGCCACAAAATCGATGTATTGGCTTCTGACAAACAGCTTCCCAATCCCACCCGGATGTAAGACCCGGTCAATCTCCGCCCGTTTGACTTTCGGATCGTGGCAGACGATTCGGTCCGCGACATTGTCAGCAAACCCGATTTTGCCATCCGACTGATAGTCGACAAATACCTCACGTCCCAGCGCGTCTCCAACAGCTGCTCTGACCCGATCTGCACGAATCGGATTCGCCGCCTGAATAAATAGCTTCTTGGGTTTCGAACCGGTGGTCGCACCGAGCAGCAACCGTTCGATCGGAACGCGTCCATCATCCACCACCACAACTACTCCATCGATGGCCGCAAGGTTTGAAAGGAAGGAGAGGAACAACGAGAGCAGGACAGTTCTTTTCATGTTCAGTTTGTGTGGACGCCTAGGGGAACGGTTTCAAACCTAGGAGTGGGCCCACCCGGGAGCAAGCCGCAAGTTGGAGTCCACCGTTTCGCGTGTCGGCCCCTGTAGCGGAGAGCGTGAGCGAGCAGATTTTCGAAGTGCGTCCGAATTCACATCCGTTAGATTCTGCCCAAGGAAAACCATGTTACCTCACCAATCTGAAAAACCGCGATTCACCTACAATTTCAATACCGACCGGGCCGCACTTCAAGCCACCAAAGCGCATCGCGAGATTCCCCACCGATCGAACAGCGTGTGGGCGCGAACTTGTTCGAGCCCTCCAGGCCGGCACGCTGAAGCGTAGACTCCAACGCTGGCACCCATGCCCTGCCCCCCAGATCTGCTCGCTCGCGTTTGCGGCCACATTGGTTCGACCGACGATTTCATTGCCCACCCGTGCGGATGATGTTTCATAATCTCCGCACCCGATGCTCTATCGATCCCAAATCCTGACGCTTACTTGTTTCTTTTTCACCACCGACCTGTCAGCAGCGAACGCACCGGTTGACTTCGCCCGCGAAGTTCTGCCGATACTCTCGGACAAATGCTTCGTCTGTCACGGCCCTGACACACAGAAAAAGGATCAACTGCGCCTCGACTCAGAAGCGGGCGCGACTGCCGATCGCGGCGGATACCAGGCGATCAATCCCACTTCGCCAACGAAGAGCGAATTCCTCAAAAGGATCTTTGCCAAGGAAGACCCCATGCCCCCGCTCGACGCGGAAAGACAGCTTTCCAATTCTGATCGATCGACGCTCAAACGCTGGATCATGGCGGGCGGCAACTACACGAAGCATTGGGCCTTCGTCCCTCCCACAAGAATAGCGGATCGATCGATCGACCGCATGATCGGGGAACAGCTTTCGCAAGCAGGAATCACTTTTGCGGCGAAAGCCGAATGGAGCATTTTGGCCCGCCGGGCGGCATTGACGCTCACCGGCCTCCCGCCGGAACCAAAGCAGCACGCGACGTTTCTGAGTGATCCCAGCCCTCAGACCTACTCAGCCTTCATCGAACAACTGCTGAGCAGCAAACGCTTTGGTGAGCACCAGGCCCGCTACTGGCTCGACGCAGTTCGCTACGGAGATACGCATGGGCTTCATCTGGACAACCGACGCGGTATCTATCCCTACCGCGACTGGGTCGTGCGGGCCTTCAACGAAGGCCTGCCTTTCGACAAATTCATTGAGTGGCAACTCGCCGGCGATCTCCTGCCAAACCCCACGCTTGAACAACAGGTCGCGACCGGCTTCGTCCGACTGAATCCCACCACTGGCGAAGGCGGTGCCATCCCGGAAGAATTCCAGGCGAAGAACAACTTCGATCGGGTGGAAAACCTCGGCACCGCACTGCTGGGCATCTCGCTCACCTGCGCCCGTTGCCACACCCACAAGTACGATCCGATTCAACAGAAGGAGTATTACCAGCTGATGGCCTTCTTCAACAGCACGGCGGAACCCGCGATGGACGGTAACGCCTATCGCTATGGCCCCACTGCCAAGGTCCCCGAGCACCCCGCCGCATGGGATCGTTGGAACGAACTCAAGCTCGCTCATACCGCACTGCTCTTAAAATTCCCGAAGGCATCCTTGGTCCAACTGCAAGGGCACGCCGAACTGACTACCCATTGGAAATCAAGCGACTGGCTCGCGAGTCCGGTCGTCAATCGCGGTGGCAAGACACCCGCTGAAAACTCTTGGAAACCGATCAAAGGGTTTCCCGGCACGGCAGATTCCCTGCCGCGCAAACCCGGGCAATTCCGCTGGTTCTCCTTTAAGCTGACCACGCCGATCTACCAGACCCTTTGGCTCTCATTCAACGGAGCTGAAGGTTTCGGAGTGGAACTGGACGGCGAATCAATCACCACCAAACAGCGCGCGATGCCGCTCGTCCTTTCACCGGGTGAACATACGGTGAAACTGAAACTCATCGGTTCCCCCGATCGCATCCCGGTTGAAATCCATCTTCGCAATGCCTGGGAGAAATTGGCCAAGTCGAAATCCTGGGAGCAATGCAACGAAACGGATCGTCTGAAGATGCTGGGCGACTCGAAAGGGCCGCCGATCCCGACAACGCTTCGTGAACCCGCGTTTCGTCTGTCATCGGAACTGGCAGTGTTGGAGGCGAATTTCACCACCACCCTGGTCGCCAAAGACCTCCCCAAACCACGTGAAACAAAGATCCTCGAGCGCGGCGAATACCACCTCCGCATTGGTGCCCCACTCCAACCCGGAGTCCTCGCTGCGATGGGCGGATTGAAGACGGACAGTCCGAAGAACCGACTGGGACTCGCGAAGTGGTTGACCGCCCCGGATCAGCCGCTCGTCGCCCGCGTCTTGATCAACCGGGTGTGGCAGCGAGTGTTTGGTTACGGGCTGGTTCGCACCCCGGAAGACTTTGGACGGCAAGGCGAACAGCCCACCCATCCCGAACTCCTTGACTGGCTGGCCGTGGAATTCCAGGAAAGCGGTTGGGACCTCAAACACATGGTAAGACTCATGTTGAACAGCCGGACCCTCCAACAGAGTTCCGCGATTCGTTCCGACATCGCCGATCCCGAGAACCGGCTTTTCGCTCGCGGCCCTCGGCAACGGCTCGATGCCGAAATCATCCGCGACATCGGCCTCTGGGCCAGTCAACTACTGGATCCCCACATGGGCGGCGAAGGTGTGAAACCCCATCAGCCGGCCGGAATGTGGAAGGCCCTCACCCACCCTGGCAGCAACACCGTGAACTATGAGCCCGATACCGGAAAACGCGTCTACCGTCGCAGCCTTTACGTGTATTGGAAACGCACCAGTCCGCATCCAATGATGACACTCTTTGATGCCCCCAGTCGGGAAGCGAGCTGCGTTCGTCGCTCCCAAAGCAACACCCCGGTGCAATCCCTCGGACTTTTCAACGAACCCCAGAGATTGGAAATGGCCCGACACCTCGCCGCCCGCCTCCTGAAGACCAGCGGTGATCAGGCGCGCTTGAATGAACTCTTCACCCTGCTCGCCTCACGCGAGCCAAACGCCACCGAACGCAAGGCCTGCCGACAGTTATTGGCATCGATGCGCGAGCGTTTCCGCGCCGCACCCGAGGAAGCCCGCCAGTTTTTGGGAACAGGTCAGGCGAAGACTCCGACAGGAATGGAGTCCATCAATCCGACCGAACTCGCCGCCTGGTCACAAGTAACCGGCATGCTGCTCGCGAGCGATCTCGCCATCATGTTGTACTAACAACGATCTTCCAGAACCCACTCATGAGCCATCCCCTGCCGCACGATTCGGATTTCCACCAGACCCGCCGCCAGTTCTTTGGTCGCAGCGCCTTGGGACTCGGAACCGCCGCCCTTGCACATCTGCTTCCGAATGAACTCCGTGCCTCATCCGGCACCCTCGACGGCGGCATTCACCACCCGGCCAAAGCCAAACGCGTAATCTATCTCTTCATGAGCGGTGGCCCGAGTCATCACGATCTCTGGGATTACAAACCGGGAATGCGCGAGATGTTCGGTGAGAATCTTCCCGAAGAAGTCCGCGACGGCCAACGGATCACCGGCATGACTTCCAAGCAGAAAACCCTGCCGGTCTGTCCCAGCAAATACGAGTTCACCAAACAGGACAACAATGACCGCGGCGTATGGGTGAGCGAACTCCTGCCGCACACCGCCACCGTGGCGAAGGAATTGTGCGTCATCCACAGCACCTTCACCGAGGCGATCAATCACGATCCCGCCATCACCTACTTCCAGACCGGCAGCCAGGTTCCCGGTCGTCCCAGTCTCGGAGCGTGGCTCAGCTACGGACTCGGCAGTCTCAACGAAAACCTTCCCGGCTACGTCGTGATGCACGCGAACACCAAGCATGCCGAGCAAAGCCTCTACAACCGACTTTGGGGGAGCGGCTTCATGCCCTCCGATCACCAGGGCGTGCTGCTCCGCAGCCAGGGCGATCCGGTGCTGTATCTCAGCAATCCCAAAGGCGTTCGCCGCGAAGACCGTCGGGCGCAACTCGATGCGTTGGGGGCCATCAATCGCGCGCAGTATGATCAGTTTGGCGATCCCGAGATTCTGTCGCGCATCAAACAGCACGAGATGGCGTATCGCATGCAGACCTCCGTTCCGGAACTGATGGACCTTAGCTCAGAAGACACCCGCACCTTCGAGCTTTACGGAGAGGAAGCCCGCAAACCCGGTAGCTTCGCCGCCTGTTGCCTCAACGCCCGCCGCCTCGCCGAACGGGGTGTCCGCAACATCCAGATCTTTCATCGCGGTTGGGATGCCCATGGCGGACTTCCCCGCGAGCACGGAAACCAGTGCCGCGACATCGACCAAGGTTGCGCCGCGTTGATCAAAGATCTCAAACAGCGCGGCATGCTGGATGAAACTCTGGTCGTTTGGGGCGGTGAATTCGGACGCACCGCCTACTGTCAGGGCAAACTCACGAAAGCCAACTACGGTCGCGATCATCATCCCCGCTGCTTCACCACCTGGATGGCCGGCGGCGGTGTGAAACCCGGTATCACCTACGGCCAAACCGATGATTTCGCCTACAACATCGTCGATGCCGACGGAAACATGATCCGCCCCACCAAGGATCATTGGACCCCCGGAACCATGCACATCCACGATCTGAACGCCACGATCCTCCACCTCCTGGGCATCGATCACAAACGCCTCACCTACCGCTACCAAGGCCGCGACTTCCGCCTCACCGACGTCCACGGACACGTCGTCAAAGACGTGCTTGCGTAAGGCACCGGCAAACCCGGGCTGGTGGCCAGATTCCACCTTCAGATACTTGCTTCATATTCCTTACCAACATCAATCAGGTGCCTCTTTTCCCGACCCACACAAAGCCACAGAGAGCCACTGGGATATGGTGCCCAATAGACTCCCCGACAAGGAGATATGTCAACCGATCTGTGCACATTCGAATAGGCCTTCTCAGCCCCTTAAAATGTGTCCTTCATCGGCAGACTATGTCGCGTCTTCACTGCGAAGCTTCTGTAGCAGCCGAGGTGACGAGGCTCAATCTACGGCGAGCACTGAAGTGAGCTGGCTCAGCTGCGTAACTATCCGATCTGGAGCAAGCTCGGTGCACCGGGAATCCGTTTCGTGCAACCTCAGTGAACGCTGGTCTCCGGCGAACAGGACGGTATGGAATCCGAGTTGTTTTGCAGCCCAGATATCCTTGAGCATGTCGTTGCCCACGAAGACGCATTCGTCGGTTCTGATCTCCCGCTTGGCGAGGCGAGCGGCCTGCGCTTCAAACAGTTCCAGCGACGGCTTCCCCCGACCCTGCGCAAACGACCAGATCTGTAGGTCAGGCTCAAAGCCACTCTCAATCAGGCCAGCATTCAGGAATGCCTCCAGCATGAGCGGGGTGTAGAACTGGGCGTTGGAGACAATGCCGAGCGGAACACCAGCGGCCTGGAAACTCCGCAGCGTTTCCGACAGTTCCGGATAGGGCCATACCGGATTGACGGAACACTCATATTCGGCAGCGAACAATTTAAGGCGATCATCGTGCGGTTCAACTGTTCCGCGTTCGTCCAACAGTCGCCGCCAGATTTCGAGGATATCAACTTCGGGATACTCGATTCCGTCGGTTCGCTTGGTCGCGTGATCGGCTTTGATGAGCGCGTGAAAGCAATCGGACAATCCCGCCGCGTCGTGATCGTTCGCCATCAGTTCATGGGAAGCCAGCAGGTCATGAATCACCCCATCCCGATCCTCCTCAACCGCAAGACTGATGTCTCCCACCCCTGAGCACACGAGGGTGCCGTAGATATCGAAGATGACGGCACGAATGCCCGGGAGAGGTTTCAGGGAAGGTTCAACGCCCGTGGCCAGTGGCTCAAGCGATCGACTCCGTTGCAAGAACAGTTCGCGAATCTGTTGGTTGATGTCGCTCATGTTCGCAGCATATTGAAACGGGCGGGGTCAAGGAACTGATCCAAGACTCGCGCCGGGTCCAGATCCTCAGTGGTCGCAGATGGGGCGTCCGTGAGTTGTCGATAGTAGCCGAGCAATCGCCGACCGTATCCTTCCGAACTGAATTCGCGTTCAACGCAACGCGTGTTTGCCTGCCGTTCCTCCGGTAAAGCGAAATCCAAACTCGCATTTTCGAGTTCAGAATGACCACGGTCCATTATTCTCCGTATCACGTTCCGCTGTAACTTCTCGTTCAAAACCCCGAAGTCAACTTGACCATTCAAGAGCAGAGCACTGTGGGCCTCGTTGAACATCTTGCGGGTAAAAGGAACGCCATAGGATTCGAGCGACGAACCCAGAGAAGCCCGTAGCGCGGAATCGAAGGCTTCAGCTCCAACAAAATCGATCGGGACATTGAAGCGATCGTACAGGTAGCCCAACTCCAATCCCGCCTCACTAAAGTCACTTGTAATATCTGGGATATTCCGGCCGATGAGGGGTTTGTTGATCTGCCATGGTTCCAAGAATGCCAGGCCGAAACCTTCGGCGACACTGGTGGTGATGATGCCAATTGCTCGCGACAGTAACTCGTCAAAACTCACCCCGGATCGCTCACCCATCTCGAACTCCACCGACAATTCCTTTTCGGAGGCGAACGCCTTCCAATCGTCATAGATCCGTCTGGCAGCGGGATTTTCCGGAGCCAACGTTGAAGCGAACTGCGTCCCTTTACCTTTAAGAACGGACCAAAGAATCATCTCACCGATGTTCTTCCGACGGATACAACGACTGGGATACAGATACAACGGCCGCTCTGCCAAATACGGTGGGAGCGATTTCTTTGCGGAGAGTGCGTTTGGTAGCGAGACCGTTTGCTCGGCGGGCATACCAGCAGCGATTAAAAAGTTTCGATCCCGAGAATTCAGAAATCCATACAGGACGTTCGCGCCCGTCGGATAAAGCAGATCGCGCAGATGAGTCTGCTCACCGGCCTCCAGCGCTGCTCGTAGCAACTTGTAGTTTCCAGGACGTCCATCCTCAGCAAAATCATGCGGTTGAAGAAGAAGCCGTTGCCCGTCGTGGGCCCAGTTGTGAACCACACCAATCAGATTCAGATTCTTGGCGAGACAGTGATTGTGAACGTGCCAGACATCGGGCAGAGCTCCCCAACGTTTTCGCGCCGCGGATTCGAGCTCCTTCTGCAAGGTCTCGACCTGATCAAAATCAAATTCCTCGGAGTAACCAAGTCCGGGAACTTCCTGCACTTCATCCGGCGATACAACTTCGCGGAATTCGGGACCAACCTCACCCGCCAGAACCAGAAATTCGACATCTTCGCCGCGCAATGATTCCAACGCCGTCTGGATCACGCGAGTCACCCCTCCCCGCCGTAAATGAAAATGAACAACGGCGACACGCATCGCAGCAAAGAATCACGTCTTAATGCCGAACTTCTTGCAATAGGCATCCACCGTGATCATGGGTGGCCGCTCCTCTTCCTTGATTTCGATCTCCTTCAATTCGTAGGTCTCGTCCTGCGCCATGAAGTGACGGTAGATATGATTCATGTCGGGCATCTCCTTGATCAGGCCGAACGCATCCATGCGATTCATGAAGCTCTGCAGAATTCCGAAGGACATCTTGCCGAGCGCAATCGTGGTCTGATTTCGGTGAATCCGTTGATCCAGGTCGCATTGTGCAAACGCTTCCATGCCGAACTGTCGGTAGACGTCGAGAAGATGCGAGGTCTCAACGCCATAACCGATCGGGAACGCGATCTTTTCCAACACGTTTCGCCGCACGGCATATTCACCAGAGAGCGGCTGGACAATCGCCGAAAGTTCGGGAAAGAACATGGAGAACAGCGGACGAACCAAAATCTCCGTCACGCGCCCGCCACCGGAGGGTCGTAATCCCTGGGAGAAAGCCAACGGTCGATCGTAGAAGGCTTTTACATACTGGGTCTTGTCGTTGTGAATCAACGGCGCGACCAATCCATACACGAAACGCGGATGGATGTTCTTAATGTCCGCGTCGACGTAAACAATGATGTCCCCCTTCAACTGGTAGATTGCCTTCCACAGGTTTTCCCCTTTCCCCTTCTTGTCACCAACCTCAGGGAGAATGTCTTCGGCGAGATACACATCCGCGCCGAAGTTCGCGGCGACTTCCAACGTCTTGTCGGTCGAACCCGAATCGATTACGGCAAATTCATCGATCAACGGATAACGATCCATCAGCTCGGATTTGAAGATCACGATCTCCTTGCCGATCGTCTTCTCCTCGTTGAGCGTGGGGATGCAGAGCGAGATCTTGAGATTTTTCTTCTCCTTCGCCTTGATCAGCTGCAGCAGATCCCAGAACTCCGAGTGGTGAAACGTATTTCGTTCCAGCCAGGTTTTAGCGCTTTTTGCCATTCAGAAGTCCTTCATCAATTGCCTGTAACAACACGATCAACTGGGCCAGTCCGGCCGCCATGGGTTCGATCGCTACCACTTCGGTCGATTCATCCCCCTCATCGATCAGCTCCGTCAGCCCCAACGTCACGCCGGGAATATTCTTCGCGATCAGCGCGGACAGTTCGCTCACACTGGGCTCGATCTCCGGTTCAATCTCAAGGGAGGCCATGATCTCCCGCACCGCCTTGGTCAAAGGGTGTCGGAACGTGATGCCGCCGGGCTCGCGACGCGATACGATCTCGACGGCCACCTTGGCCCCGGTCAACGACTCGGCCTCTTCGACGATCTCGTTGATTTCGTTTTCGATCGTGCTCACGATTTCCTGATTCTCACTGCGCACCTCAAAACGAAGTGATCCCTGACGCGGCACCGTACTGAATCCTTTACCCGCATTGCAGGACCCGAGAATCACACGGGTTTTCGGTTTTTGCGGAATCGGAATTGCGGAAATCCGATTCACGATGTCACCCATCAATCCGACCGCACCACCATACCCTGTCTCTTGGATATCCTCTTCGTCATCCAGGTGAATCTTGATTTCACCGCGCAACATGCCCACGGATGAGAAACTGAGCCGGCCCAATTGGACTCCTTCAATGCAGATCCCCGCAGAAATGTCCGATGGGTAGTTCTCGAGAAAAAAGTTAAGCCCACGCAGATTTCCACGCCCCAAGCCACCCGCCGCACCGACCAGAATCAGATTGGACTTAAACTGGATGTCCAGCTTTTCCAGCAACGTTGGCAGTGATCCCAGAACCGCGACGCCCAGACTGTTGTCGGCAACCCCTGCCCCCGAAACGGAGTCCGTGCTGAGCGTGATCGTGTGATCCACCGACGCGGGATACAAAGTGTCCACATGCGCCACCAACAGAACGCTACGGTCCCCCTCGCTGCCGGTCAGGATTGCGCAGCCATTGTCAGCCTCATCGCTGGAGATGTTGTCGAGACCACATTCACGAAACCGGTCCAGCAGGATTCGCACCCGCTCCTGCTCGGAAAAAGTGGGGGCAGGCGTCTCACCCGTCATCACCAGACTGGAGAGCAGGATCTCATTCATGCTCGACAATCGCTTACAGATTTCAGGTGCGCTTGCGAGAATCTCTTTGAGCCGGGCTTCCATGGTCGTTCCAATCAACGGGAGGTTGGTGTAGAGGGTCACCCCGTATTTCACAAACGAAATATTTGCATCGTGCCCGAATACGAACCGCGGTACCAATCACGCAAGCCACAACTGAAAGAACGACAAGCGAATGGAGACAAAGGTTGTTGGAAAACAACTGAGAAGATTCCCCCGTCTCCATTCCTCGGAAGCAGTGAGCATCAGCTACCACAGACACTTACCCGGCCAGGTGTGTAACCCCGCGACAAATCGCACGTCACAGACTTGACCGTTCACCAATCCAAATTCAGAATGAAAACCAATCCCCCACCCGCTTCGATCGATTCAACAAACCGAACGATTCTATCTTTCACCGCGGTGCTATTTCTCTGCGCCGCCACCACAAACGCCGCGAGTTTTCTGTTGGATCCCGTAGACGCCGAGCGTAAACGACGCGTCCCGCTCAAGGTCTATCATCGTTCGGCCACGGAGCCCCAACCCGTGATTCTGTTTTCGCATGGTCTGGGCGGCTCCCGCGAGAACAACGCCTATTTGGGAGATCACTGGGCGGCGAACGGTTACATCGCAGTCTTCATCCAACATGCCGGAAGCGATGAACAGGTGTGGACGACGGCTAAGCGCGGAATGGCGATGATTGCACTGAAAAATGCGGCCGGGTTGAAATCCTCTCTCGACCGTTTTCAAGATGTTCCTTTCGTGATTGATCACCTGGAGCGATGGAACAAACAAAGGAGCCACCCGCTGTTCGGCAAACTCGATCTCGAACACATTGGCCTGTGCGGTCACAGCTTTGGGGCCGTGACCACGCTTGGACTCGGTGGTCAAAAGTTCTTCGGCCGAGGCCGATACGCAGACGATCGGATCGACGCGTTTCTCCCCATGAGCCCGCAAACCGGCAAAGGCAGGCAGGCCAAAAAATCCTTCGGGGAAATCAGCTCACCTTTTCTCTGCATGACCGGAACGCGTGACGGCAGTCCGATCGATCCAAACCTGTCTCCGGCATCCCGCCGGGAAGTCTACGCGGCAATGCCAAAGGGCGATAAGTATCAACTCGTCTTCGAGGGCGCGGAACATTCCGCATTCGGAGACAACCGGGGACTGCGGTCGCGCAACCGGAATCCCAAACACCACCCGACCATCCAGAAGATCTCGACGCTTTTTTGGAACGCCTACCTCAAAGGAGACAAGGAGGCCAAAGCCCGACTGCAGCCAACCTTACCAACCACATCCCTCGGCCTCGATGTCAAGGATATCTGGGAGTGGAAATGAGCACCGACGCCGATTAAGTGGCAAGCCAACTCAGCTGAGTGCCCAAGGCTGTTTTCACCTGTTTAGTGAACATCAATCCAATATCACGACGGAGCCGAATGAAGACGTGGGTATTCCCACGCGGGACAAAGTGAACCTCAGACGGCCAACATTCCATATACGCAAAAGTGCGCATATCCATGAATGATACCGGCATGAAAGAAGCGATTTCACCGCCGTGAAGGTGGGCTGCTGACCGCTACAAATACACGGAGAAGCAATAGTCACCGAATTCGATTGAGTGCCACACGATCCGTGCATCATGCCGCGCTTGGGACAGAAACTACCTTTCATCAAATGGTTTGGAGTCCTGGTTCTCCTGATCATTCTGGCGCTGTGGTTGGAGCGCTTTTTCCTCCGGATGCAGCTCGAAGGATACAAAGAACACCTGACCGCTCAGGGAGAGTTGCTTGATCTCTCAATTCTTCACCCGCCTCTGATTGATGATTCGAGTAACGGTTTCAGCGTTGTTATCGATGTTGTTCGAATGTTGCCTCTTCTGCCGGATCGCGAAACGGGCATTCCAGCGGTCCCGAGTATGGCTCGTGTTTCACCTGGTGTCGCACGAGTCACCTGGAAGGAGAAAACGCTGCGAACCTACGCCTACACCAGAGGCAACGTGATCTCAAACCTGTGGGCCGAACTTCCCGCCTATATTGAGCCCAATCGTGATCTGATCATCCGATTGCAAGAGGGCTGTGCGATGTCGGAGTTCCAGTTTTCAAGGAAGGTGACTGAGGATGGACCGGCCCTCATGGAGAAGGCTGGGACGATCAAGTGTGTTCCGCGCTGGCTTCAATCCGTGGCAACCTACGAAATGAGGCAAGGTGATCTTGAATCAGCGGCGAAGTGCCAACTGAACCTGATTCGTTTCCTTCACAAACAGGCGGCAGCACCTGATACGATTTCGCAGCTCGTTCGAAGGAGCACAATGAACCCCATCTTTTCAGCCCAATGGGAACTGCTTCAATACCATCAATGGCCGGAAGCGACGCTCAAGGAATGGCAGGATGAATGGAGTCGCCTCGCCTTCTGTGAGCATCTCCCCGTCGAGTTGCGGTGGGAGCGTGCATGGAACACTGACCTGCTCACAAGAGCGCGAACTGATGTATCGGCTCACGCGGATCTCATCGGTGTACCAACCGGCACCCCATGGGATTTGATCAACAATGATCCCCGCGCTGCCCTCACCCTGGCTGGCCATCAACTCGTCTGGCCCGCTTGGGTCTCCTACGCTGATGAACGGCGACTTTTGGAAATGGCCCAATCAGCGCTGGATCTGACGAAGCGATTGATCGCCACGCAATCCTTTATTGCAGTACAGACCGAGTTGAACGGAATGACCAACGCGTCGGACCTACTACCCGTCTTGTTTGTTGCGTCGCGACAAACATGGTCTCCGTATCTGCATTTCATGATCAGACATGCGTGCAACGATGACAACCGTGTTTCACTCGCTGTCAGCGCCATCGCCCTCGAACGATGGCACAAGCGGCATGGGGACTATCCGGAATCCTTGAATCAACTGGTGCCCGAATTCTTGCACTCAATTCCCCTCGATCATATCGATGGCAAACCGATTCGGTATCGGCGCACTGAATCGTATTTCATCCTCTGGTCGATCGGGTTGAACGGAATCGATGAGGGAGGTGACGACACGCCGATAAATTCCAAGTCCTACTTCCGTCGAAAAGATTTTGTCTGGCCCCGACCCGCTTCCCCCAGCGAGGTGGCTGCCTACGTCGCCGGAGCCGCGTGGAATACGCCGTGAGTTACGGTTTTCCGATGCACCACAGATTCTTATGGCCACGGATGAAGAATTCGCCGTCGGATACCGCCATTGACCCGATCACTTTTTCGCCGAGCGCATTGGTGGTGAGCAATTCAAATTCTGGACTGGCTCGAAATACAAACGCGTCGCCTCCCTGATTCACTGCAAAGAGTTTACCTTCTGAAAGAACGAGGGAGGACCAGTTTTGTGAGGTCTTGGCTTTCCCTCGCAGTCGTTCCTCCCAGATCTCTTTCCCAGTCTTCAGCTCAAAACACTGCGCCACGCCTTTGTCGTTCAGGATGTAGTAGTGATCGCCATGGATCACTGCGGAGCCGATTCGTTGGGGGGTCTTTGGTTTATGCCAAAGCCGATGAGTTTCGGTCACGTCCCCTGCTCCACCGGCTTTCACCGCGAGCGCGCTGCCAGAGTAACCGCCCAGAGCCAGTACGATTCCCTCGGAATAGATCGGGGAGGTGTAGACCAGTGGATTGAGCCCTTTGCACTGCCACAACAGATCTCCGTTCGTCGGGTCAAACGCAACCACGCGGCGTGGCCAGGTAACGATCAATTCCTCACGTCCATTCGTTTTGCGAACGATCGGAGTGCTCCACGATCCGACCCAAATATCCCGTCCGCTTTTGCCCGGCGTCTTGTTCCCAAAGCTGCCACCCGGATCATCTGCCTGCCAGACCGTCTTCCCGGTTCGTTTGTCCAGCGCCACCAGGAAACTGCGTTCACCCGGACCAAAGTTCACATAGACCAGATTGCCATGGATCATCGGCGAAGCGCCGTAGCCCCAGATATGCGCCTGTTCGCCGAGGTCGCGTGACCAGAGTTTCTTTCCGTTCAGATCGTGGCAGTGAATGCCGGCCGATGAGAAGGAGGCAATCACCCGTTCCCCATCGGTCACGGGAGAGGAAGAACTATGGGGGTTGGTCTTGTGACTGGCGTCCGTCGGGGAATGGGTGATCTCCTTTTGCCAAAGCCGTTTTCCGGTTCGGCGATCAAAACAGGTCAGCAGGCGTTCCTCACCCACGGCCTGCGTCAGGAAGACTTTCCCACCGAAGACAATGGGGGTGGAATTCCCCGGTCCCGGGAGCGCCACCTTCCATTTTACGTTTTCGTTTGGACCCCACTTCGTCGGCAGGCCTTTCTCGGAACTGATGCCATCGCCGGTCGGCCCGCGCCAACCGGGCCAGTTTGCGGCTTCGAGCGACAGTGGCATCGCGACGCCAAGGATCAGAAGGGAGAAAGCAGTTCGCATCCGGCGACTATATGACGACAGATCACCACCACAAGCCGAACGGCTTCAGTTTCGCGATCGTCGAAACCGACCGGGAGGAACACCCACCTTGTCCCGGAACACGGAACTGAAATACTCCGGATGCCGAAATCCACAACGGGTGGAAATTTCCGCCAACGGAAGATCGGTATCACGCAACAGTTCCCGTGCTCGCTCCAATTTCAGTCGGAGAATCTCGGCCTTCGGCGCCCGTCCCAGATATTGACCGAATCCGCGTTCCAAGCCGCTCCGCGAGAGCGGCACCACGCGCAAGATGTCTGGGACCGTGATTCCGGAACACGCGTTCTCCCTAATGAATCGCACCGCTTTCACAATGAGCGGATCTTCAATGGCCAGAACCTCCGTAGATTGTCGGGTGCCCACCCCCAATGGTGAGATGAGCTGATCTTCGGTGCGTCGCCGGGGCTGGTGCATCAGCAATTCGAGGGCTGAGGCGGCGGTCTGTCCGATGCGTTCGCAATCGGGCTGAACACTCGACAATGGCGGGTCCGTCAATTCGCACATCAACTCATCGTCGTCCACGCCGAGGATCGCAAGTTGATCGGGAACCCTGATTGAAAGTTCCTGACACAGTCCCAACAACTGTTGTCCCCGCAGATCGTTGGCCGCGAGAATTCCGGATGGGATCGGCAATGTCTTTAACCACGCGATGAGTTCCCGGTCATGCGCCAACGCCCGTGTTTCATACGCCAAGGTGAACGTCGCGCTCGCCTTTCGGCCGACAGGGCGGGATTGGAAATTCTGGAACGAGAGTCCCGCCGCTCGCGCCCGCTGCTCGAACTGGATCAGTCGGGTGTCCGACCAGCTCGCACCAGGATAACCGCAGAATGCCAGATTCCGAAAACCGCGTTCGGCAAAGTGCTGGAAGGCGAGGTCGGCAACCTGACTATCATCGGTGTCGATGATCGGAAAGCGCGGGTCATTTTGAATCCCCGACAGGTTGACAACCGGAACTGCGAGCGCATGAAGACTGTCCGCCAGTTGTTGGGTTTCAATCCGAGCAATGATCCCATCCAATGACCATCGCCGCAGCCACTCGGGCAGCGGATCGTTGAGACCACGATCCTGCAATCTTACTGACCAATGGGAGTTGTCCTGAAGGTACTTGGAGATGCCCTGCAATACACCACGGCCATATGCCCGGGAGGTTTCGACCATCAGGGCTACCCGGCGACGTTTCCTTTTGGCAACTGACATGTCGCCATGATCAGGACTCAATCACTGACGCAAAAGCTTATTTTATTTACGGAAAGGTTCAGTGACAGCGGAAGGGATTCCATCACTATGAAGAGATGCCCACGATGATGCGTTGGATACAGATTCTTAATCCGGATCGGCCGGGCCGCCGACTCGCGGCAATTGGCTGCCTTGCTGCGGGTTGCCTGTTTCTTGCGCTGTCCGTGGATGCTGCGAAGCAGCCGAACATCGTCCTGATCTTTACCGATGATCAGGGCTACAACGATTTGGGTTGCTTCGGTAGCAAAACAATCAAGACGCCAAACATTGACCAGATGGCGAAAGAGGGAATGCGTTTTACCAGCTTCTATGCACAGGCAGTCTGTGGACCAAGTCGGGCGGCATTGATGACTGGATGCTATCCGATTCGCGTTGCGGAACCGGGTAACAAAAAGAATCAGCACACCATTCCGCACACGCAGGAGATCACCGTCGCGGAAGTGTTGAACGAAGCGGGCTATGCCACCGGCTGTATCGGCAAGTGGCATCTGGGCCAGCGGACGAAAGGCGGGAACGGATGGGATCCGGAGACAATGCCGAATGGACAGGGATTCGATTACTACTACGGCACCCCCCTCTACAACGGATTCACGGTGTTCGTTGACGACACGAAATTTCGCAGCCCGATTCTACGGAACCAGGAGATCGTCACGAAGTCCGTGGAGAGCTGGGACAACATCACTTCGGACTACACCAAGGAAGCCATCGGGTTCATCCGTCGCAATCAGGCGAAGCCATTCTTCCTCTACCTCGCCCACAACATGCCGCACATCCCGGTCGGAGCGAGCGAACGATTCCGAGGCAAGAGTGAGTATGGGCCCTACGGCGACACCATCGAGGAGATCGATTGGTCAACCGGCGAGATCCTCAAGACTCTGAAAAAGCTCAAACTGGAGGATGATACCCTGGTTGTGTTCACAAGCGACAATGGGCCCTGGATCGAAACCACACGCGGTATGCAACCGGGAATTGCCCCCTTCATCCCCACCGATCACTCGGGCACTGCGGATCCGCTCCGAGGTTACAAGATGTTGACTTGGGAAGGAGGTCTGCGAGTTCCCTGCGTCATGCGTTGGCCCGGGCGGATCCCCGCAGGCAAGACCACGGCACAATTGGCGGCGACCATTGATCTGCTGCCAACCTTCGCAAAACTCGCCGGTGCGACTCTGCCTTCTAATCGACAGATTGACGGAACGGATATCAGCGATCTCTGGAGCTCAACCGAGGCCGCACCACGCAAGGAAATGCTCTACTACTCCTACACGCACCTGCAGGCGATCCGGAACGAGCAATGGAAACTCGTCGTTCCGCGCCCGGAACACCCACGCTGGGTGGGCTGGAGCGGACGATTTGTCGGCAACGGCGTACCGACCGTGGAACTTTACGATTTGAAAAATGACCTTGGAGAAGCACGCAATGTGGCAAGTGCGAACCCAAAGATTGTCGCGAAACTCATGGCCCGGATCGTCGAGGTCCGGGCCGAGGTTGGAGATTATGATACGATCGGCACCGGCGCCCGATTCTTTGATGATGCTCCCAAGCGACCGGAGATCAGGAAGTTGTCATCAAACAAAGGATCTGCTCCCAAAAAGCCCCAAGCTGGCCCATCCATAATCTACGAACATCCAGCACCGGTGGGCTCGCTACAATTCGATTTTGAAAAGGGCGACCTGCAAGGCTGGCGGGTTGTCTCCGGCGGTTTTGAAGCATTGGTAAACAAGCGTGCGAATTTTCATCACGCATTAGGGTCTGCCAAATACAACAAACAAGGCGACTTCTATCTGAGCACGCTTGAGCGCAAGGCCGGGGGAAGCGGCAATGATTCGCAAACGGGGGTGGTTGAGTCCCCGGTCTTCACCGTAAAAGGAAAGAACGCCAGTTTCCTGATTGGCGGCGGCAAACATCCCAACACGCATGTCGCCCTGGTAAACGCTGCTGACGGAAAACAGCTGTTGAAAGCCAACGGTCGTCACAATGAACAGATGTTCCGGATAAACTGGGATCTCTCCAAGTTCAATGGCATGTCGGTGTTCCTACGATTGGTCGATCAAAACAAGGGCGGATGGGGACACGTCACGTTTGACGATTTTTCGGCGACCGCAGAACTGGACGATGTGGCCACTCAAAGTCGTTGGAGCAAATTGAAAGCCCAACCGGCAAAGCAGGCAAAGCCAGTGACGCCGCAGTGGAAGCGACCTGAATCTGGTATCACCCATTCCTTTCTCGCGACCGGTGGCACCACCTACATTTTGAATGGGGATGGAAAGGTCACGTGGAAGCATCCCATGAAATCTCGCGACGGCTGGGTGCTTCCCAACGGCAACGTCTTGCTCGCTGTTTCGAAAAGCAAGACGTTCCCCCATGGCGGTGTGATCGAAGTGAAACAGGATGGCACGAAGGTCTTCGAATATCAGGGAACACAGTCTGAAGTGAATACTGCGCAGGCCTTGAAGAACGGAAACATCATGCTGACCGAAGCCGGGCCCAAGCCGAGGCTGTTGGAGGTCACCCGAGACGGGACGATTGCGGTGGAAGTTCCGCTGAAATGTCAGCTGAAGAATCACCACATGCAAAGCCGCATGGCGCGCAAACTGCCGAATGGCAACTACCTGGTTCCACAACTTCACGACAAGGTGGTGCGCGAGTATTCACCTGAAGGCAAAATTGTCTGGGAAGTGAAGACCCCACACTGGCCGTTTACCGCGATCCGGTTGGAAGACGGCAACACCCTGATCAACTGCACCTACGGAAACGTGTCGATTGAAGTAGATCGCGAGGGTGATACGGTGTGGCAACTCTCCAACGACGACCTCCCGGCCCCGCTCATCAAGGATGCCTGCGGGGCGCAACGTCTGCCCAACGGCAACACCGTCATCACCTGCTACGGAAATCGAGGGGAGAATGTGAAGCTGCTGGAAGTCACCCCGGAAAAGGAACTAGTCTGGGTCCATGAAAGCGCTCAGCCGCATGGCATTCATCATTTTCAAATACTTGACACCAACGGACGTCCGATTGAGAACGCGCGTCGATGACTGATTTTGTACGACAGATGGACAGCGACAAACACAGATCGAAAACCTTTGGTGGCGCCCACCTTACCCTTGGCTTTCCAAACGCGACGGTACGAGGTCACAGTCTGTTGGTGCCAATTGCCATGCTGCTGATGAGCGGTCTGATTTCGGTCAGCGCCCAATCAGCTGATTCGGCAAAACTCGAATTCTTCGAATCGCGGATCCGCCCCCTGCTCGTCAAGAATTGCCACGGATGTCATAGCGCCAAGGCAAAGAAACTCAAAGCGGGGCTGCATTTGGACAGCCGGCAGGGATTCCTGAGCGGGGGCGACTCCGGGCCGGTGATCACTCCTGGCGATGCGGAATCAGGTTTACTGATTCGCGCCGTTGGATATGCGGACGTGGATCTTCAAATGCCTCCTCGTGGAAAGCTCGATGACTCTGAACTCTCGGACTTGAAAAAATGGATTGCGGACGGCGCGGTATGGCCCGAGGACGGATCATCGCATCAGCCCGCCGCCAAGCAGCAATTCGACATTGCAGGCCGCAAGGCAAACCACTGGGCCTGGCAGCCGATCAGGAACCCAATTGCCCCTCAGACAAAAACACCAACCTGGGCCCAAGACGATCTGGATCGCTTTGTCATGGCCAGGTTGGAAGCGGAAAAACTCCCCCCTGGACCGGCGGCGGATCAGCGGACTCTGATTCGCCGCCTGAGTTTTGATCTCACCGGCCTTCCGCCAACACCCGACGAAATTCGCAACTACCTCAGTGACACGTCCAAAGAAGCGACTGGAAAAGTCGTGACGCGACTCCTGGATTCCCCCCGCTTCGGTGAACGCTGGGCACGGCATTGGTTGGACATGGTGCGCTACAGCGAAACGCTCGGTCACGAATTTGACTACACGGTTCACAACGCCTGGCGCTATCGCGATTACGCGATTCGCGCCTTCAACGCTGATGTTCCATTCGACCAGTTCATGAAAGAACATGTCGCCGGTGATCTGTTGTCCAATCCACGTCGTCATCCCACCGAGAAATTCAACGAATCGAAGATCGGTACCGCCTTTTACTGGTTCGGACAGCAGAAGCATTCCCCGGTCGATATCCGACAGGAGACGGCCGATACCATCGACAATCAGATCGACGTGCTGACGCGGGCCTTCATGGGAATGACCGTCGCCTGCGCGCGCTGTCACGATCACAAATTTGATGCGATCTCGACGAAGGACTACTACTCCATGTTCGGTGTGCTGGGCAGTTCGAGATACGCACAAGTGGCGATTGACGAAGAGGTCACTGTCGCACCTCTCCACGGCCAACTCTCGAAACTCCGTGAAGAGATCCAGCATGAAGCAATCCGGAGCATCTCCCCTGAATTGAGCCGCGCCGCCGCTTATATCAAAGCCGCTCAGGACCTTCCCAATCACGTTCAGCCCGCATCCGCAACGGCAACCGAAACAAAAGACATTCTGTTTGAAGACTTTGAGGGCAAACTCGTTGGCTGGAAGACCACCGGTGACGCGTTCTCAGGTCCGCAATCACAGAAAACTGTGGGCGGTTACCAGGGAAACATGAACGCGCAGGGCAAAGGGTTTATCAATTCCCACAACATTCAGCGTGACGGAGAAACGATCCGCTCGGACCGGTTCACAGGAACGCTGACAAGTCCGAGCTTCCGAATCACGAAGCCGTTCATTCACTTTCTGGTCGGTGGCGGTCAGCACAAGGGGAAGACCGGTATTAACCTGCTGATCGAGGGTGAGATCGTGCGGAACGTTACCGGGCGCGCGCAGAACAGAATGGAACCAGCCCAGTTTGACGTTCGTGGCCTCATCGGAAAACACGCCCAGATCCAGGCTGTGGATCTGGTCACCGGCGGTTGGGGAAACATCGGCTTGGACCATATCGTATTTGGAAACGATCCGGTGCCGGGAACAGCGAAACCGAGGCCCTCAATCTCACCAGCGGCAGTGGCCAGCTATGCCAAGAAGCATCGACTGGACTCCACGACTCTGGAGCGTTGGTTAAAGGCGCTGCCTGAACTCAAACAAATCAAAGTCACAGAAATCGTCACTCCGCCGGTCGGCTACGAAGTGTTCGCGGATTTTGCCAATGGCAGTGAACGCGATTGGTTTCGTGAAGGACTCGCCTGGAACAAACCAAGCAAAGTTGGCGATATCATTGTCAGCTCAACCGAGGGGACCTCGCTGTCGCTGCTGGACAAAGGATGGATGCACAGCGCGGAAATCGCCCCCCACTTTGAGGGCGCGTTTCGGTCACCGACATTCGATGTGAATCACGACTACGTTCATGTGCTCGTGGCGGGAGAGGACACCCGGATCAATGCTGTTGTGGACAGTTTTACCATCATCAAAAATCCCATCTGGGGAGGCTTGAAGAAGGAAGTGAAAAAGAGCGCGCCGCATTGGCTGACCTTCGACCTTCGGATGGTGCGCGGACATCGCGCATGGCTTGAATTTCTGGATATGCCAGTGGGCGATCCGGGGGCAAAGGGTTCTTATTCAAAGCAGGGGTGGATGGCCGTGAGGCAGGTCTTGTTCTCCAACGAATCGCGTGCCCCTGGGAGCCTGCTGTCCACGAAAATTACCAGCCCTGAAGGCGCAGCGATTCAGGTGTTTTCAAATGAGATCAGCGAAGCCATCGGTTCGTGGGAAAAACGGGGTCAACCTTCTCACCGACAATTGGCCGTCCTGAACTGGCTGGCAAACGCGGACCTCCTCGTATCTCAACGGTCAGCGCTCTCCACCATGTTGCAGCGATACCGCAATCTGGCAGCGAAGGTTGCTTCACCGATGCGAATCCCCGGGATGGCGGATGGGAGTGGCGTTGATGAGTTCGTCTTCATCAGGGGCAATCATCGGAACCACGGAGCGCCGGCACCGCGGGCGTTCCTCGATGCTTTGAGCGAACAGACCCGCTATCAATCAACCGGCAGTGGCCGACTCGAACTTGCACAGGATCTGGCCCGACCGTCCAATCCCCTGCCCGCCCGCGTGTTTGTGAACAAGGTCTGGCACCATCTCATCGGACGCGGAATCGTGCCCAGCGTCGACAACTTCGGCGTGCTTGGAGATCGGCCGTCGCACCCCGAGCTATTGGATCATCTCGCTTTCTGGTTTCAGAATAACGGATGGTCGACCAAGAATCTGATCCGGAAGATCGTTCTCTCCGGCACTTACCAACTTTCGAGCAAACCGGCGAATGAAGTCGCCGAGGGGCAGGATCCGAACAATCTCCTGCTGCATCGCGCCAACGTGAAACGTCTTGAAGGCGAGGCCATTCGCGACGCCATGCTCGCCATTTCCGGTTCACTGGATGACGAAATGTATGGCGCGCCGGTTCCGGTGTATCTCACGTCCTTCATGGAAGGACGGGGACGCCCCAGCACCAGCGGACCGCTCGACGGCAACGGACGGCGCAGCATCTACATCGCGATTCGGCGCAATTTCCTTTCACCGATGATGCTGGCTTTCGATACACCACCGCCCGCAACCACGGTTGGGCGGCGACCGATCTCCAACGTCCCGGCCCAAGCGCTCATCATGATGAACGACGGTCTCGTCGCTCAGCAGTCATTGGAGTGGGCGGAAACACTAGCCAAGAAGCGCCCCACTGAAGCATTGATTCGCAGTATGTATGAAGAGGCGTTTGGTCGTCCCCCGACCGCGACCGAATCAGCTGCTGCCGCCCAATTCCTCACCTCCCAGGAAACTCTTCACGATGGTCCCGAGGCGAAGCTGCAATCCCGCGCCGATCTCGCCCACGTCCTGTTCAACGTGAAGGAATTCATATTTTTAAATTAGCGAAGCATGTCTCACTGTAACAATTTCATTCAACGTCCCCTCACCCGCCGCGAGATGCTCGCCCGTTGCGCCAACGGCTTTGGCGGCGTCGCCTTGGCTTCCATGATGGCCGGCGAGAACAATACCAACGCCGGAACTTTGCGGCCGTCCACCGAGATGGCGGATGGTTCACTGGTCACCCATCAGGTAGCCAAAGCCAAGTCGGTCATCTTCCTCTACATGGATGGTGGACCGTCGCAGGTCGACACCTTCGATCCCAAGCCTCGCTTGACCCGTGAGAACGGCAAGCCGTTCGGGATGCAGATGGAGCCGACGCAGTTCAACAACAACGGCAACACTTTGGCTTCGCCCTGGGAGTTCACCGATCGTGGTCAGTGTGGCATGCCGATCAGCAGTCTGTTTCCGCACCTCGCTCAGCATGCGGACGATCTGGGTGTGATCCGATCCATGGTGTCGGAGTTTCCGGAACACACGAATGCGAATTACTTTCTGCACACCGGGCACGGACTTGCCGGTCGCCCCAGCGCCGGTTCCTGGGTGAGCTACGGTTTGGGCAGTGAGAACCAGAATCTTCCTGGCTTCGTGGTTTTGAATGGCGGCCTCGTTCCGCCGGGCGGGCTCGACAATTTCAGCAGCGGCTTTCTTCCCGCTGCCTATCAGGGTTCGGTCTTCAAACCCACCGATCAACCGGTGGCCAACATCGCAGCGCGGGAAAAGACGGAGGCTCTGCAACGGAACAAACTTGCACTCATGCGCAAACTCGACGCCAGCGTGGTTGATCGCTTGGGCAGTCACGATTCGATTGAGTCTGCCATTCACAACTACGAACTGGCATTCCGTATGCAGGCCGCCGTGCCGGAGTTGGTGGACTTCAAGAGCGAACCCGATTGGTTGAAGAAGGCCTATGGGTTCGAGCATTCTTATGATCCCACAAAAATATTTGCGAAAGAATGCCTGCTGGCGCGCCGCCTGGTGGAGCGGGGTGTACGCTTCATCGAAATGACCTGTCCAAAAGTCGGCGGTGACCGCTGGGATCAACACAACCGTCTGAAAGAGGGCCACGAAAACAATGCTCGGGCAGTGGATCAACCCATCAGTGCGTTGATCACTGATCTGAAGGCACGGGGACTGTTCGATGAAACTCTGATCATCTGGGCTGGAGAATTTGGACGAACCCCATTTGCGCAAGGCACGAACGGACGCGATCACAATCCTTTCGGGTTCTCAATCTGGATGGCCGGTGCGGGAATCAAGGGAGGAACGATCTATGGCGCGACGGACGACTACGGCTATCACGCGGTGGAAAACAAAGTGGAGATCTGGGATCTGCACGCCACGATGTTCCATCTGCTCGGTGTGGATCACGAAAAGCTCACTTACCGCTTCAGTGGCCGCGACATGCGGCTGACGGATGTGCACGGGCATGTGGTGCACGGGATTCTGTCGTAGGCCAGCCGAAATCTGCTCGCTCACCCGCCTCTGCGTTCCGCTACGGCGCGGCAGGCTGCTCGCTGCTACATCAATGAGCTTCCAGCCAAGTCGTTCCCGTGCCTATTTCGACGCCGATGGGGACGTCGAGCGAGATGGCATCTTTCATATGTTCCTCCACCAACGGGCGGAGTTGCCTCTCTTCCCCCTTGGGCATGTCGAAGACGAGTTCGTCATGGACCTGCAGGATCATCTTGGTTTTCAGATCAGTCTTCGCGAGGGCGTTGGCCACGCGGGTCATCGCAATCTTGATCATGTCCGCGGCGGTTCCCTGGATGGGCATGTTGATCGCGTTCCGCTCCGCTTGGGCGCGGGTCATGCCGTTCGCAGAGTTGATATCGCGGAGGTAGCGACGGCGGCCGGTGAGGGTTTCCACAAACTCATTCTCGCGCGCAAACTCCAAGGTCTCGTTCATGTAGCTGCGAATACCGGGGAACTGGTTGAAGTATTCGTCCATGATGGTGACGGCTTCCTTGCGCGGGATACCAAGCCGCTGCGAAAGTCCGAAGGCGGTCATTCCGTAGGCGAGGCCGAAGTTGACCATCTTGGCCGCGCTGCGCATTTCGGAGGTCACCTCCTCGAGTTCGACTCCGTAGACCTTGGCAGCGGTGGCCGCGTGAATATCCAGATCCTGGGCAAAGGCCTCGATCATCCCGGCGTCTTTGCTCACGGCGGCGATGATGCGAAGTTCAATCTGAGAATAGTCAGCGGAGAGCAGCAGGTGGTTCTCATCCCGCGGAATGAAGGCCCGTCGGATCTCGCGGCCCATTGCGCTGCGGATCGGGATGTTCTGAAGATTCGGATTGATCGACTGCAGGCGGCCGGTGGTGGTGACAGCCTGATTGTAGGTGGTATGAACACGACCGGTGCGGGACCAGATCGTGTCCGGCAACGAATCCGCATAGGTCGACTTGAGTTTGCTGGCCTGACGAATCTCCAGGATTTTGCGGACAATTTCGTGCTCGTGAGACAAGGTCAACAACACCTGTTCGTTGGTGGAATACTGTCCGGTCTTGGTCTTCTTCGGTTTCTCCAGGAGCTTCAGTTTCTCGAATAGGATCTCGCCCAACTGTTTCGGTGATCCGACGTTGAACTCCTGTCCGGCGAGTTCGTGAATCTCTTTTTCCAGCGTGCCTATCTGCCCGGCGAGTTCGGTAGCAAATTTTCCCAGTGCGGCAGAATCAATCCGGACTCCTTCATGCTCCATGCCGATCAGAATAGGAATGAGCGGTGCCTCAATGTCGTAGAACACGCGTTCCTGATCTTTCTTCTGCAGATAAGGCACGAGTTTTCCGCGCAGTTGCCAGGCGACGTCAGCCGCTTCGGTGGCAAAGTCAGCAAGCCCATCCGGAGGCGTCAACGCCATGCTCATCTGCAAGTCGCCCTGCTCTCCCTCAAGTTCTGAACGCGGGATCGGCGTGTAGCTCAGGTAGACCTCGGAAAGAAATTCCAAAGTATGTTTCTGATCGGGTTCGATCAGGCTGTGGGCGAGCAAAGCATCGAAAAGTTTTCCCCGGACGTCGATCCCATGCCACTTCAGCACGCTCAGGGCGAACTTCAGATCATGTCCGACCTTCTCGATTGCATCGTTTTCAAACAGTGGTCGAAAGTCGTCCAGTGCGGCCTGAGCCTGTTTCAGATTGCCGGGAAGGATCACATAGGCGCCAGCGTGGGCGGCGTGCGAAACCGCGATGCCAATGATGCTGGCAGCCCGTGGTTCCCGGCTGCTCGTTTCCAGCGTGAAACAGAAAGCGGTCTGCCCGGAAAGCTCCCTGATCAGTTCCGCGCGCTCGGCCGCCTGGGTAACCACACGATAGGTGTGTTTCACATCCTTCAGGGTCTTGAGGTTCACCGCGACGATTTCGGGTTGCCCACTGTCGTCGCCGTCCGATTTCCTTTTTACGGGCTTCAAGCCCTGTCCCATTCCTGATTTGAATCTGGAACCAAACAGGCGTCGCCCGATGCTCGCAAACTCGAACTCAGAACAAAGCTCTTGCAAGGCTTCGTCGTTGCGCTCGGTGAGGGTCAATTCCTCCATGCTGATTTCCACCGGAACCTCGAGGTTGATGCGCGCAAGGCGTTTGGAGAGCAGCGCCTGCTCACCGTGTTCAATGACCCGTTCCTTCTGCTTGCCCTTCAGCTGGTCCGTGTTGGCCAACAGGTTTTCAATCGTATCGAACTGGGCGATCAGTTTCTGGGCAGTCTTCGGTCCGATACCCGGAATGCCAGGGATGTTGTCCACTGCATCCCCCTGTAGACCTTGCACCTCGATGACCTGATCGATGCGTTTGATCTGCCACTTCTCAAGCACTTCGGGCACGCCCAACAACTCCGGATCCCCCCCACCCCGTCCGGGTCGATAGAGATAGATATTCTCCTCGACCAATTGTCCAAAATCTTTATCGGGCGAAACCATAATGACCTCCATATCCTCCGCGGCAAATCGCTTGGCCACTGTGCCAATGATGTCATCCGCCTCGAAGCCATCCATGCGCAGCACGGGGATATTGAACGCTTCCACCATCCGGAAGACATGGGGAATCGCTTCGCGCAGATCTTCAGGTGTAGCTTCCCGTTGTGCCTTGTATTCGGGGAACACCTCATGCCGCTCAGTCGGAGCCGACGTATCGAACGCCACGGCCAGATGGGTGGGTTTCTGCCGCTCGATGATCTCCAACAAGGTGTTGGTGAATCCATAAAGGGCAGAGGTATTCACCCCTTGCGAATTCATGATTGGCCGATGAATGAACGCAAAATGCGCCCGATAAATGAGCGCCATACCATCCAGAAGAAACAACCGGTTTGCCATGCGCGGGACCTTAGCGGGATCGATTCGGTTGAGGAACCACGAATGGACAGCAATTCACCCGAATGGAACCAGAGTCTGTAGCCGCAGAGGTAACGAGGCTGAACCATGGGAGCCGGACGTGATTGCGAGTTGGTGGGCGGGTACCAGATAGAGGGATGAGCTTGCGAGTCCGAAGGCGGGTGTTTGTAATGCCGAGGAGAGCAGTGCGGATTTCGTGTATTGCCACGTACCAATTCCACCTCAAAGCCACCTCAAAGCCACCTCAAAGCCACCAAGCCGGCACCTTTAGCTGGCACAATGCCACGGACTCGCAAGCTCATCCCTGCACATGGCAAATCCGTTCCAACCCGGCATTCGGGTCCGATCGCCAGTTCAGCCCCATTCCAGGCGATTTCTTCCCCATGGTGAAACAGTATCCATATTCCCTCTTTCGCCGACGGCGAATTTGGATAGTCTCCGTTCATTCACATGAGCATTGCCCACAATTCCGACTGTCGTGTCTTCAAGATCTGTTCGCTGATTACATTGCTGACATTGTCACTGGCACTGCCAGCACTTGCTGGAGATTGGCCGACTTACCGGCACGACGCTGCACGAAGTGGCTACACCGATGAGGGCCTCAGCAAGGATCTCCACCTGCAGTGGAGCTTTCGTCTGCGCCACGCACCCGTTCCTGCGTGGCCGCGCTCCAAGCGGATGATGTTTGACCGGGTTGCTCAGACGATCATTGCTGACGGCCGGGTGTATTTCGGGAGCAGTTCTGATGGGAAGCTCCATTGTGTGGATGCCCGGACCGGAACTCATATTTGGTCGTTTGCAACCCGAGCACCGATTCGTTTCGCGCCCGCCTATCTGGACGGCCGGATCTACTCCCCCAGCGATGATGGCAACCTGTATTGCCTGCGCGCCAGCGATGGTGAGGTGCTCTGGACGAAACGTGGAGGGCCGGGAGACGAGATGATTTTGGGGAATTCACGAATGGTATCCCGCTGGCCGGTTCGAGGGGGCGTCGTGATTCATGATGGAACCGTGTATTTTGCCGCCGGGATCTGGCCCTCGGATGGCGTGAGCCTCTACGCGCTGGATCCGGTCACCGGCAAGACTCTGTGGTTGAATGACACTGCCGGATCGATCTATCTGGGCCAACCACACGGTGGGGCCTTCGCCAACAGCGGGGTTGCGGCGCAAGGCTATCTGGCCGCGAATGACCAACAGGTATTCATGCCGACCGGTCGTGGCGTTCCCGCTGCCTTTCAGCGGAGCGACGGCACATTTCAATATCTTCACCTGCAGGCGAATACCAAAATCGGTGGCTCAGCGATGACGCTTTCGCGAAAGGTGTTCATCAACAACGGCGTCGTCTTTGATCAGGAGACCGGAAAGTCTCAGGGTAAGATTGGGGCCGGTTCACTCGTCGCCACACCGGATGGTCTGGTCTGTTCATTCCCGGACAAACTTGCGGCCTTCACGTGGGATAATCAGGAACAGAAAGCACGGCCGGGTCTGATCTTCAAAGTTCGCGGGCTCGATGAGTCGTTTTCCCTGAAGCAGTCCGCGTGCAAAGAAACGATCGTCGCCTCGGACAAAATCATCAGGAGTGGTGCCGGTTTCGTTGGGATGCAGCGCCGAGCGGATGGGACAAATCTATGGGCTGCGAAAGTGGAAGGTACCGCATATGGCCTCGCCGTTGCCGATCAGCGCCTCTACGTCAGCACGGACAATGGCACGATCTACTGCTTCGGTCCTGATCGAGTGACGTCGAAGCAGATCTCCGAACCGGTTGAGCTTAGACACGTGGCTTCCACGGCGGACGTCGTACGAGCGGCAAAGGATATTCTGGCCAAATCCGGCATCAAAGGGGGTTACGCTCTGGATCTGGGTTGCGGCGATGGGCAATTAGCTATGGAACTGGCACGTCAATCCGACCTCTTCGTCTACGCCATTGATCCCGACCCGGCGAATGTAATCAAAGCCCGTAGGAATCTCGAAGCCGCTGGGCTCTACGGCTCCCGCGTGATGGTGCTTCAGGGCGAACTGGATGACACAAAACTGCCGATCTATTTCGCCAACCTCATTGTTTCGTCACGATCGGGAAAATCGCCTCTGAACGAAGCGGTGAAGACCGAGGCAAACCGGATGCTGCGACCGTACGGCGGTGTGTTCGTCCATGGGAACCGCGAGCGGCCAACCGTCTATCGTCGTCGGAAACTCAAAGGAGCCGGTCAGTGGACCCACCAATACGCCAACCCGGCCAACACCGTAAACTCCGACGACGAACTCGTGAAGGGACCGCTCGGCATGCTTTGGTTTCGCGATCTGGAGCAACAGATGACGCAACGTCACGGACGCGGGCCCGCCCCCCTCTTCCGCAATGGCATTCTGTTCTCCGAGGGGCTCGATGGAGTGATCGCCGTCGATGCCTACAACGGGCGCAAGCTCTGGGAATATCACCTGCCAGGAATTCTGAAATCGTTCGATGGTGATCACCTCATGGGGACCGCTGGAACCGGCAGCAACTACTGTGTTTCCGATGACAGCGTTTACGTTCGGCTCGAGAACGAATGTCTTCGCATCGATGCACTGACTGGAAAATTGCTCGGCCGCTTCAAAGCACCGCCCGCCAAGAATGGTGGCAAGACGGTATGGGGATATCTGGCTTATGAGCAGGGAATCTTGTTCGGTTCGATATCCAATCCCGAGCATGTCGTGACTTACCGTTATCGTCCCGGCGGGGATATGAACGATCAGCTCACCGAATCTTCGACTCTCTTTGCCTTGGATGCCAATAGCGGTGAACTCAAGTGGCGCCACGACGCCAAACATTCGCTGCGGCACAATGGAATTTCACTCGGCGACGGTTGGGTGATCCTCATTGATCGACCAACGGCCGATTATGACAAATCGAAGACCGGCAAAGCGACCAAAGACAACCATCCCACCGGACACCTCATTGCCCTCGACGCAGAAACCGGGCGCGAAGCCTGGCGCAACAAGGCTGACATTTTCGGAACTCTGTCCGCGATCTCAGTGGAACATGGTGCGGTGATGATGAGTTATCAACCCACGCGCTTCCGTCTGGCGAGCGAAATTGGCGGACGAATTGCCGTCTACAATCTCTCCGATGGCCAACAGCTCTGGCAGACGACTGTCCAATACGAATCCCGCCCCATGATCAACGATCGGGTCATCTATGCGCAGGGTGGCGCATGGGATTTGCTCACTGGCGAAACGCGTCCCTTCAATTTCAAACGTTCCTACGGCTGTGGGGTTCTGGCCGGTGCGCGGAACATGTTCGTCTTTCGCTCGGCGACACTCGGGTACTTCGACCTGCTGAAGAATGAAAAAACGGAGGACTTTGGTGGTATCCGTCCCGGTTGTTGGATCAACGTCATACCGGCGGGCGGGCTGGTCTTCGCACCGGATGCTTCGGCTGGATGCAGTTGCAGTTATCTCAATCAATCCTGGATCGCGCTGCAGCCCGATGGTATTCGCGCGCCGTCAATCACCCCCCCTGGCGCTTCCACTTCAAAACCGATCGAGGTAAAGCTCGTGGCAGATCAAGCGGTCGGTCAATCGATTCACTACACGATCGATGGTTCCGCGCCGACCCTAAGCTCCCCGCGATACGACCGCCCAATCCAGATCGCCAGCTCGGCCAAACTCCGGGCTCGGGCATTCACTTCTGGAAATCGTCCCAGCCCGGTCGCCGACGCCGAATTCCTGATCGATCCGAATCTGCTGACTTTGACACCGGATCAATGGACTGTTCTCGATGCGGACGGAGCCAAGCCGGAAAGCGAGTGGAGTATCGAAAATGGCATTATCAAACAGGTATCCAACGTGTTGGTTGGCGGTAAGGGGGTCATGGATGACAATGCAGCGGTTGAGCGTCCGGGAACGTTCTACCTGTATCGCGGCACGAAAACACCAACCACCGGGAAGGTCTCTTTCGAAATCAATTCTTCCGATGACGACGGCATCGGCTTCGTCTTCGGATACAACTCCCCTGAGGATTACCATCTGTGGAGCATGCACAGCCAACGTCCTTTCCGTGCGCTCACCGTGAAGGATCGTTCCGGCTATCGAGTCCTCAATGAAAACAAGCGCGGGTTTCAAAGGCGGCAGTGGTATCAGGTCGAATGCGAGTTCAATTCGAACAGCGTCATCATTCGCATGGACGGTCGCGACGATCTCCGAACCGAACTCTCCGGCAAACTTACCGGCCGATTCGGATTTTACACCTGGGGCAATTCCGGCGTGGAAATCAAGAATGTCCGCCTGACTCCGTAGGGGGGCCCTAAAACCCTGTGGCGGCGAGCGTGAGTGAGTGTTTTTTCGTGCAGGGTATCCACCGATCCAACTGCTCCCGATCACTGCCCCATCGTGGACTGCCCGCTGAGCGACAGAATACTGGGCTCAGGTTGTGCAATTCAGACCGAATTTCAATGACGGCGGTAACGTCGATTGACATTCGCCGCCCCTTGCCTTAATTCGAACACATCCATGAAAGACCTCTTCCGCAATTTCTCTGCCTTGGCTGGAATCTGCCTGCTCCTAATTGGTTCGCCTGACGTTTCTGGGGCGGCTGCCAAATCGACGCTCAGCGCCATCGAAACGCTCGGTGTTCGCGGTGGCCTCGTGCTCCAACTCGGCACGGCAAATACGGACACTGCGATCGCCATGGGGAAATCTGGCCGCTACATCGTCAACATCATCGATGGTGACCCCAGCGGAATTGAACGCGCTCGGGCTCGACTTAACAGCGCCAACCAGTATGGAATTGTCTCCGCTGAAGTTGCCCCTGATCCGGTCCGACTCCCCTACTCCGAGAATCTGGTCAACGCGATCGTCGTGCAGAAATCAGCATTCCCAGTGGCAGAACTGAAACGGGTGCTCGTCCCGGACGGCGTGCTGATCGTGTTGGGGACCGGTTCATTGAAACCGGCCCAGCTGAAGAACGCTGGCTTCGCCGAGGTGACCAAGGCTACGCTGCCTGATGGCGGCACTCTGATATCCGCCCGCAAACCACGTCCCTCCAATATGGATGGCTGGTCACATCCGCGTCACGCCTCTGATGGCAACGCGGTCTCCAAGGATACGCTCGTTGGCCCGCCGCGACGAATCCGCTGGGTAGCTGCGGCGACGCACGAAGTCGAAGGAATGGTGACCGCCGGTGGCCGGAATTTCTACGGCAGCCTCCTGGCTCGCGACAGTTTCAATGGATTACGCCTGTGGCACTACGACCTTGCCAAAAACAAACGTAACCAAGGGGACTTCATGCTGCCCCGTCTTTCGACCAGTCAGGGACGCCCGATTGCGTCGGACAAATACGTCTTCACAATCGTGCTTGGCAAACTGGTTGCGCTGGATGCCGAGACCGGCGAACAGGTTCGCGTTTACGGGGGGCTGAGTCGCCCCCGCGAGATCATGCATCATGATCCGTATCTGATCGCAGCGGATCAGAGTGCGGTTCGTGTCTACAACTCGGATTCTGGCAAGGAACTCTGGAACTTCGAAGCCGGCGAGATCAGTCACCTGGTTGCCGGTTACGGCCTGGCTACCTTCACGCATGGCCGTTCCAAGCGTGGTGAGAAACTGGAAGCCATCGCCATTGATCTCGCGACCGGGAAAGTGAAATGGCGCAACCAGGATCTGGACTTCCTCCAGCGCGTCTCCCGCACGGTGCTTCAAAAGGATCAGTTGGCCTTCGAGATCTCATCATTCTCCGACGCTGATCTCGGAAACGAACTCCGCATCGTTTCGACCGCGACTGGTAAACCACTTTGGGACAAGGCCTATCCGCCAGGAATGAATCATCGCCGGCAGGCTCGGGCCATGTACATGGAGAACAAGCTCTGGATTCTTCACGGTGGAAAAACCAACTATGCCGATCGCGCGAATATGAAACGCCTCCCCGTTCAGGTCTCTTCGCTCGACCCTAAAACCGGCAGCACCATTGCCACCCATAACGCCGGCTTGGCTCACTGCTTCCCACCGGTCGCCACTCCGAACTTCATGTTCGCCGGAACCTTGGACATGACCGATCTGCGTACCGGAAACGTGGTGGTCAATCGCATCACCAAGGCGAACTGCTCGCAGGAGAACGGTTGGATACCGGCGAACGGGTTGGTCTACACCACCCCCAAACATTGCACCTGTTGGCCGATGCTGCGGGGATTCGTCTCCATGGCTCCGGCCGGCGGCAATGATGAACTTGTCAATCGCCCCGTCGCCGAACTTGAGTTTCCACTGGAGACGGGTTCCGCAAAGATCGACGCCAAAGCCGCCGATCCCCAACTCAGCGATTGGCCGCTCTATCGCAATGACCGCTGGCGCAGCGGCAGCACCAAGGCCAAGGGCCCCAAGGATCTGAGAATGATCTGGTCGGTGAAGCTGGCCGTTGATTCGGACATCGCACCGTTCACACAAGAACCGGGTGGCCCCATCCTTCATGACTGGCGGGAGAACCCGGTAATCAAAGGGCCACTCAGCGCCCCCACCGTGGCCAACGGGATGATTTTCGTGACGCGTCCGAACGCCCACGAAGTCCTCGCGGTGGACATGAAGAGCAGCAAGGTTCGTTGGCGCTTTACCGCCAATGGCCGGGTCGATACACCGCCAGCGATTCACAAGGGGCTCGCGCTCTTCGGCACCAGCGCCGGATTCGTCTACGCTCTGCGCGCTGACACCGGCGAGATGGTCTGGCGCCTGCAGGCCGCTCCTTCGAACGAGCGCATTGTCGCCTATGGTCAGGTCGAGTCTCCCTGGCCCGTTCCCGGTGCCGTTCTGGTAATCAAAGACATCGCCTATTTCGCGGCCGGTCGCCAACCCTTGGCCGATGGTGGAATCCTGGTCTTCGCCGTCAACCCGCTGAACGGCGAACGCCATTGGGTGCATCGCCTCGACACCATTCCGCAGAAGGGTGATTACGAAAACTCCGGATTGGATTTTGATCCCTTTGACATTCTTCACGCCGAAGGTGACGGCATCGCGCTCTCTCGTTGGATAATTTCCAAGGACGGGAAAGACATGGCGGTCGACAAATGGAACGCCTTCGCCAAGATCGATACGGGATCCGGTTCCTGCTACATCCCGCGCGGTTCCTGGACCTACGGCGCCCGCCACCAACACCGCTTTCCCGGTGAAGCCCGTCGCCGTCCGCTCACCGTCTTCCGTGACAACAAGGTCTTCGGCTCCCGCAACGGCACCACCGAACTCTTCCGTCGCGATTACAATCTCGAGGACGGCGAAAAGTTTGACAGCAAATGGATCACTGGCTGGGCCGCTTCCGGCATGGCCCGTAAAGGCGAAAAACCCTACCGAACCTATCGCATCGCCGACAAAGCCGAATGGATCCAAGACCTCTTCACCCCGGAGGAGCAGAAAGCCAAACCCGTCAAGCGTGGAACTCAGCTCTACAATCGCCTGCACGCAATCGCCCTGGCCGACAACGCTCTCTATGTCGCCCACGAAGACGGCCGTTTGCTGAAACTCTCCAAGGACGACGGCAAACAACTCTCCGAAACGAAAATCCCGACTCCCTCGTGGGACGGAATGGCAATTGCCGAAGAACGTATCTTCATCACCACGCAAACGGGTGAACTCGTTTGTCTGGGTGCGCCGTTCAGCGAAACTCTTTGATCAAAACTATCGCACCGGACGGTGCGCACTGAAGTGGCGGCGAGCGCGAGCGAGTGGATCGCTCGCCCATCGCCGCCTCTCTGTTACCAAAATGAAATCCTCCTTACGCAGATTGTTTTTCGCAACCATCCTCATTCTTGGTGGCAATACCCTGACCGCCACTGATTGGCCGATGTGGCGCTATGACGCCGAACATCGCGCGGCCTCCCCTGAGGAACTCCCCGCGACGCTCAATCGTCACTGGACGATCCAGCTATCTCCGCGTGAACCCGTTTGGGACGATCCGCTGAATCAGGATCTGATGCCCTACGATCAAATCTTCGAACCCATCGTGTTGGGGGACCGAATGTTCGTGACCTTCAATGATTCTGACAAAGTCGTCGCCTTCGATACTGACAATGGAGCCGAGCTTTGGCGCTTCCACACCGATGGACCGGTGCGTCTGCCACCGGTGGGCCACCAATCAAAGGTCTACATCGTCAGCGATGATGGATATCTCTATTGCCTGGCGGCCGACACCGGAAAGCTGCGCTGGAAATTCCGGGGCGGACCTTCGGCTCTCAAAGTTCTCGGCAACAAGCGCGTGATCTCCGCGTGGCCAGCCCGTGGTGGTCCGGTGGTTCGTGACGGTCGGATCTATTTCGCCGCCAGCGTCTGGCCGTTCATGGGTACGTTTATCTACGCGCTCGATGCCAATACCGGCGACGTTGTCTGGGTGAATGACAGCACTGGTGCGCAATACATCAAACAGCCGCACAGCGCGCCTTCATTCGCGGGTGTCGCACCTCAAGGCACGTTGGTAGCCACCGAGAAGCATCTGCTGGTTCCCGGTGGTCGATCCGTCCCGGCTGCCTTCGATCGTGCGACCGGTGAATTTGTCCACTTTGAAATCAACGCCGGTGGCAAAGGCAACGGCGGCTCATTCGTGGTTGCCAATGGTGCCGAGTATTTCGTTCACACCCGGCTCCGCGGAGTTCGGAACTACACGTCGGCGAATGGAAAGAAAGGTTCATTCACCTGTAATGAGCCGGTATTGACCAAGGATTTTTTCTACGCCGCCGCTGATATTAAGGGAGTCAAATCCGTCACGGCGTTGAATGCGGACAAGAAGAAGATTGGGTGGAGCATTCCAGCCGATGGCAGCGGAGACCTGATCAAGGCGGGCAGACGTCTGTATGCCGCCGGAACGAACTCGCTGACCGCGATTGACCTTCCGGCTGGAACCCGAAAGGCGCGCATTGCCTGGACGAAGCCGATAGAGGCAGACGTCAAGCGCTTGATTGCCGCCAACGGGAAATTAATTTCAGTCTCTCTGGACGGTCGGATCAGCGCCTACGCGGCCGGATCCGCTCCCCAGAAACTCAGCACTTCACCGACGCCGGCCGCCGTTCCGGACAAGATCGCAGCAAGGCGGGCTAATCAGCTTTTGCGCGAAGTAGAGATGCCGGACGGCTATGCGCTTTGGTTTGGAGTCGATGACGTGGACTTGCTGCAATCGGTTTTGGCACAATCCAAATTGCGCATCATCGCAGTCGATCCGGACCCGGAGAAAGTCCGGCAGCTTCGAGATTCCTTTGAGTCTCTCGGTCTCTACGGCAAGCGGGTTACCGTGCATCAGGGAACGCCCACAGATTTTCAAGCACCTCCGTACATCACCAGCCTTGCCCACGTGGGGAACGCTCCCTCCGCGAGGCTGAACCCCGCAGAAGTGAAGACTCTCTACAACTCCGTGCGTCCTTACGGCGGCATCCTGAACCTCGCCTGTTCCAAATCCCAACTACCCGCAGTGGAGGAACTCATCAAGCGCGCCGACTTGAAGAACGCCGAGATACAGATAACACCTTTGGGGATCCAGGTGGTTCGCACGGGTGCGCTTCCGGATTCTGCCGACTGGACACATCAGTATGGCGATATTGCCAATTCCGTAAAATCCGACGACAGCCGTTTGAAACTTCCGCTGGGCGTTCTTTGGTTTGGTGGCAGTTCCAATATGGATGTCCTTCCCCGACATGGCCACGGACCGCCAGAACAGGTGATCGGTGGGCGCATGTTCATCGAAGGAATCAACAGTCTGAGCGCGCGGGATGTCTACACCGGACGGGTCCTCTGGATTCGCAGGTTCGAGGACCTCGGGACCTTTGGTATCTATTACAACGAAACCTACAAAGACACGCCGCTCGATCCGGCTTACAACCAGAAACACATTCCCGGCGCGAACGGTCGCGGAGCCAATTACGTCGCAACTGAAGACGCCGTCTACCTTGCCATCGCTGATGGCTGCCACGTGCTCGATCCGCAAACCGGCAACACCCGGCAGATCATCCGACTCAGCAAAGGCAACGGGCAGAGCGAGGCACCCCAGTGGGGATTCATCGGTACCTATGACGACCTTCTCCTGGCCGGAAACGGCTTCGCAAATTTCAGTCGCAAATACGCCGCTGCTGGAGCCCCCATCAAACCAAGCATTGAGGACTATTCAGCCAGTGCTGGATTGGTCGCGTTTGACCGACACACTGGTGCTCGCCTCTGGGAGTTTCCCGCCCGGCACAGCCTGCTCCACAACGGCATCATCGCCGGCGATGGTCGGGTTCATGTTCTGGACAAGTTGCCGAAGAGCGCCGAAGACAAGCTCAAGCGGCGTGGGGGCAAGGCACCGGCCGACTATCGCATCGTGACTCTCGATAGCCGGACCGGGAAGATCCTATGGACGCAGGAGGAAAATATTTTTGGGACCTGGCTGAGCTATTCCGACGAACATGATATTGTCTTGCAAGCTGGCGCGAAGGCCAGCGACCGCCTGCGCGACGAAGTCAGCCAGGGATTGATCACTTACCGGGGAAAGGATGGCTCGGTGCTGTGGAAACGTTTGGATCTAAACTATTCCGGCCCCTGCATCCTTCACAACGACAAGATCATCACCAACGCCGATCAGCACTCGAACAAGAAATCCAAGGGCAATTCGAGCACCGTGTTTAGCCTGCTCGATGGCAGCGACCAATCCATCCTCAATCCACTTACAGGCGAACTCGAACCCTGGCGAATCGTCCGGGGCAAAGGCTGTAACTCTATCATCGCCTCTGAACATTTCCTGACCTTCCGCGATGGTGCGGCGAGCTACTACGACCTCGAGACTCGCAATGGCATCGGCAGCTTCGGCGGCTTCAAATCAGGTTGCACCGCAAACCTGATTGTGGCCAATGGTGTCCTGAATGCGCCCGATTACACCCGCACTTGCAGTTGCTCGTATCAGAACCAGACCTCCCTCGCGCTCATTCACATGCCGGACGTGGAACTCTGGACCTCAAGCCTCTTGGGTGCGGCAACAGCAGACAGCAGTTTGATCAAACGGCTGGGCGTGAATCTGGGCGCACCGGGTGATCGCCAATCCAAGATCGGAACGATGTGGCTCGATTATCCGTCCGTTGGCGGCCGCTCTCCCGCTGTGACCGTGGATATCGCTGGCAACAATCTGAGCTACTTCCGCCAGCACGCTTCCGCAGTGGATTCCGAGGTTCTCCCTTGGGTGCTGGCATCAGGTGCCCGCAACGTTCAGAAGGTTACAATTCGTCCGGAAATCGCAGCGGCAGAGTCCGCGAAGTCCAGCGGTGCGAACACCATCGTTGCCAGCAAAGCATCCGATACGGCGGAAGAAAATGCGCGCGGCAAAGTCACACTTACCAGCAGCGACCTGGAACTCACCGAGGACAAAGGAGTCCAGCAGGTTGGCATCCTTTTCCGAAACCTCCCGTTCAAACGAGGCGCACAGATTCCGCCAACTTCGATTCGCTTCACCGTCGATGAAACCGGATCAAAACTCTGTCGCCTGACCATTCGGGCCGAAACGAGCGACAACGCGCAGGAATTCACTACGGGTGCCAAAAACGTTTCCACTCGAAAGCTCTCAAAAACCAGCGTGAGTTGGACTCCGGCACCATGGACCAAAGGTGGCGAATCCGGTCCGAAGCAGACGACTCCAGATCTGGCTCGATTGATGACGGAGGTGATCAATCGACCGGGATGGAAAAAGGGGAATTCTATCGCGTTCATCATCAGTGGTTCGGGCAAACGCGTCGCGAAGAGCCGCACCGACGGGCCAAAGCTGATTATCGAGAGCGGCGAACAGCCCGCTCCCGCGCAGCCGCAAATCACGCGCGGTGCGGGTCGCGACTATACCGTTGTTCTCTATTTTTCGGATCCGGATCGGTTGCGCGTGGGTGAGCGGGGATTCGATGTCGCGCTACAGGGGAAGACCGTGATCCAGCGCCTCGATCTCGCGAAGACCGTCGAGCCAAGATACAGCTACGTGAAACGCGTGGCGCACGTTCGCATTAACGACACCCTGGAGATCACGCTAAGCAAAATCGCCACGGCCACCCACGAACCCGTGCTCTCCGGCGTCGAGTTGATCGCTGAGTAGCATCAGCTTCCTCACATCAGCGGCCAGAGGATGCGCCGCCTGAAAAAGCCAACACCTCCGCTTTCGATCTCCGGATTCATCCTGACAAGGGCTGCCACGCACACAGCGGCAGCTCGAACTCATCGAGTCCCCATTGCGAAATCGAACGTCATGCGGGATTTACAGACCAGTCTTGCGGACATGAAGGCGGCGTTCGCGCCGGAAAATAGTGGGGAGGCTCAAGAAGATATTGCCTGGAGGGGCTACAAAAAGAATGGCGGAGGGGGTGAGATTCGAACTCACGAACAGTTTAACCCATCACCCGATTTCGAATCGGGCGCCTTCAACCACTCAGCCACCCCTCCGCTGTGCGGGAAAATGTGCCGAGTAATCCAGTTTGGATCAAGCCGATTTCGAGTTATCGATCGAGTTTCTCGCATTTCCTTTCGGAACGTGCGCTCGACCGACCCATGACCGGTCGAGCACACGTTGACTGTAGTTACCGAAGGGCGATCCAAAACAGGATTCCGACCAAACCTGCGAAACCCGCAGCGATACAGTATTCTGCACCCCGCGACTCATTGGTAACCGGGGAACGCGGTTCCCAGGCCGATTGATCAAGGATATCCTCAAGTTCGAACCCGCTTTCCATCGGGGATGAATCACGTAACCGTTGAATCATCCTTACCCTTTCCAGAACTATGCCATTGCTTGCCTCCATCGCTCTACATTCAAGCGGACTGAC
>JBLFYM010000018.1:0-57174 GCA_047608975.1 Limisphaerales bacterium
TGAACGTGTCCGTGCGGTCACCGATCTTGTGTTGATACAGGTAAGCGAGTCGGTGGAAGAGTTGCGGGTTGCGAGGATTGTAACGCAGGCCCTGGTCACGGATGAGGCTGATTCCTTCGTTGATCCACTTCCAACGTTCCTCCGCCTGCGGAAATTTGACGGACACGTTGTAGGCAAGATTCCACGCCTGAAAATCCCACACGGGCGCAAAGCGTGGCTGTAGTTTCGTAATCCAATCCGCGAGTTGAATGAGTTCGAAATACTTGCCGGACTCCTGCAGGTCACTCGAACGAATCCACAGCGCATTGGCGATGATGCCGCTGAACCCGCCCAACGCCATGGACGTGAATGCCAGCACGGGTGGCGCATCATCCAACGGACGTCCCTGCGCGAGATGAAGACGATCGCGGTCACGGTTCATCGAACGTTGGCTGACCGCCGAAAGAAGAAGCAACAGCACCACGCCGGCGACGAGGAGAAAACGATGTGACTTGGAGCGCATGCGTTTCTTCCTAGTTGTTATAGGGGTCCGCCAGCTCACGGCGAGTGAACGCGTAGATGCCCAGCGCGGCAAGCAGAGATCCGAACAGCAGCCAGCAATGCGCGAAGGCGGTGGCGAGTTGCGTCCAGGCAATGGATCTACCCGTTCCCAGAGCCTCGATCGGTGAGTAGTCGCGGACCACACCCATAAACAAATGCAGCAGCCGGATGAGAACGTACATAAACGTTCCGACAATCTTCTGCAACAGGTTCAGTTCACCTTCGTAGTAGGTCCACACCGAACCCTGCTCCACCACGTTCTGCATCGTACCGGAGAACATGCCCGATCCGATGAGGCCGATGGCAAAGAACGCGGCGACATTGAAATTAAGTTTGGACGCGGCAGTCAGACCCACTGCCGTCGCGAGACCAAGCCAACAGAATAAAATCGCGAAGGCCCGCCCCAGATTTGAGGCGAAGCCGGATTGGCGGTAGAGAAGTTGGAGACCTTCGCCGGTCGTGAATACGAAGGACTCGTCGGTGTAGTTGTGAAACTGAATCACCAGGTCACCCTCTGCATTGAGTTCCGGATTTTTCAATGGGAGATAGTGAGGCGTGTCGGTGGTCAGGGTGGTCACCAACCGCTGTGGATTCCCTTCCCGCGCGCCGATTTCCCAGGCGGTCGAAAGCGCCTTGGGGCGGCGGTTGTAGCCGGCTTGGAAATCAACGCGGAAGGTGGCTTCGCCGTTCTTCAAAGCGTCGACGGCGGGTCCCGCCGGAATGACCCACTGGCGAATGTAACGCGGCGCGACGGATTCAAATTCGGCAACGATTTGCTTGCGCAATTCCCCGCGCACCTCGCCCTGATCGTGCTCCATCTGCGGGTTGTCCGCCACAAAGAGAACATAGCGATCGTTTTCGACGGCCTGGAAGTCCGGCAGTTCCTCACCAATGACGGCCCGGGCCACGAGCAAGTCGCGTTCGAGCACGATCTGTTGTGCTTCGGGAAGTTGTTGGCCACGCCATTGGATAAAGAATTGAATTCCCATTCCAACGAACGCGAGCAGCAACAGATTGACGCTCATGATTCCCAGCCACTTTCCGCCGAGGATCTGCCAGCAAGAGATCGGTTTGCTCGTGACCATCTGGATTTGCCCGTCTTCGATCTCCCGGGCCAGACTTCCGATCGCCATCCACAAAGTACTCATCACCAGAATCGTCATCACCGATCCCAAGGTGTAAGTGACGACAATTTGCATGAAGCCGGTCGCCGTCCCGTCATGCTTCAACATCAACGGCATCCCGATGATCAAGGCGAACACCGCGACGAACAGGAACGGGACAACCCGGGTCCGGATTGCGGACCTGACCGTAAGCCCCGCGACCGCCAACACGGCGCGCCAAGAGGCTGGCATCCGATCGGCAAACGGGAGTCGACGCAGCGGGGCGTGAAGTTGCAAAACACTGCGAGTCACCTTCACATTTCGGACTGCTTCCGCAGCGCGCTTCGCGACGACGTATCCTTGAAAAAGAAATCCCAATCGCTGCCATCGTTCGCTGCGCCACCGATGGCCCGTCCATCCGGCGGCGAGATGAATCAGCAGAATTGAAATGCCAATCGCCGGGGGCAAGGTGGCGAAGACAAAGACAGCGAGATAGAGGAGCGTAATTTCAGCGGCGAGAAGAACGATTGCCTGAAGCCAAATCTGACTGGCGAGAGCCCAAAGGCCCGAGCCAAGAAATGCCGACCAATGGAAGCCGGGACGGGCGGCCTGGAGCCGGCCATTCGGGTGTTTGTAAACCTCGAAGGCGGCGCTCACAGGAGGAACTTAGGTCAGCGGTTGGACGATCGCGGATCGGCGAGCGGGCCGCGGATCAGATGCGGATCAATCCCCGCCAAGCAAGTCATTCAGTTTCTTCTCGGCCGCGACCTGTTTCTCAGCTTCAACCTTCTTCGCCTCGGCTGAGGGGCTGGGTTTGGGTGCTGCAACCGGCGCAGCTTCCGAGAGGGTATCGAGTTTCTTCTGCTGGGCGTTCTCTTCGGCGGTGGGAGTTGCCGGAGCCGGTTTTTCGGCAACGGCTTCAGCCGTCGTCAGGCGGTCGAGAAGTTTCTCTTTGTCCGCGATCTGAGGGGCTTCTTCGCCGCCTTCACGCAGGTATTCAGCAACCCTGCTGCCTGAGGTTGCGCCGGAGGTTGCCTCTTCGCTGGCCCGGGCCTTTGCTACAACACCCAAGAAGTAGCTCTCTAGGTTCTGTGTCGGATTATCGATCTCAATTTTGTCTTCTACAACATCCTGGCGGATACGGGACAACACCCCGTCCATCTTTTCACGGGAAAGCGAAGGCATCGTGATGCGAACGGTTTCACGTTCAGTGAGGAGTTCTTGAAGTGTTCCCAAGGCCTGAATCTTGCCGCCATAGTAAATCACCACCCGGTCGCAGACATCTTCCACATCGGAGAGCAGATGGCTGCTGATGATCACGGTCTTGCCGCGCGCGGCGAGGGCCTTGATGAGATCCTTCACTTCGCGACAGCCGATTGGATCCAGCCCAGCGGTGGGCTCGTCGAGAATCACCAGATCAGGGTCGTTGATCAGCGCCTGCGCCAGACCGATCCGGCGTTGCATGCCTTTGGAAAACTCGCCGACTGTTCGGGTGCGAACCTGGTTCAGTCCGACCATGTCCAAAAGCTGTTCCGTCCGTTTTTCCCGTTCGTCGGCGGGGAGCTGGAAGAGATTCCCGAAGAAGTCGAGGGTTTCGCGCGAATTCAGATATTTGTAGAGGTAAGATTCCTCGGGCAGATAGCCGATGCGGGATTTGGTCTGAACATGCTTGGGCGAATGGCCGAAGATCTCCATGAAACCCTTGGTCTGGTTCAGCAGCCCGAGCAGCATCTTGATGGTGGTCGATTTGCCAGATCCGTTCGGACCGAGCAGACCGAAGACCTCGCCCTTGCGAATCTCAAAGCTGACATCGTTGACGGCCCGGGCTTTGGGACGGCCCCAAAAGTCCTTAAATACCTTCGTCAGGTTGCGGACGGTGACGACCGTCTCGGCCTCCTCAGCGCTGTTGGGGGTGGTGTCCGTCGGCGCTGAGGAACTCAAATCTTTTTCCAGATCAATCATGGTAAGAGTGGTCTCCGGGTTGGGGAGGTTGCCGCTATTCGCAGAAAGTCCCAGAAAACCGGAGGGAGATCAATGTTTGTTGGTGTGGTGGCTTTGACCGGCCCGGGCAGGGAGCGTTCAAGATTAAACGGGCTCGAATTCAGGGATACAGCAGGAAACGTTTTCGGCGCCCGAGGAATTGATTCAGACCAGGTTGCCAAAGCGCCTTGATTTCAGCCAGCGCCTTCCCGGCTCGGATCGCTTCCAAGGTCGGCTCGTGTTGGAGCAGACGATTCACCTTATCCAGCGCGAATTCATCCGGATAGAGACGTTGCAAGGTGGACGCCACCACGATCCCGAGATCGATCGGTTTCAGACTCGATCGGTCGGTCAGGATCAGCACTGCGCCGCCACAGGACTTGCCTTTGAACACGCTCGATGTGGGGGTGAATCGGACTGGTTCGAATTCGACGCCGGCCAGATTGGCTTTGCGCAATTCTTCCACCAGCTGTTTCTCCTGCACGTAGGGTGCTCCGAAAATCTCGAACGGTTTGGGTGTTCCACGGCCGACTGAGATGGAAAATTCGACTAGTCCGAGTCCCGGATAGAAAGCGGCGGCAGTGAGCGAGCGCATGTTGGGCGAAGGATTTGTCCAAGGCAGCCCGGTCTCGTCGAACCACGAACGGCGGTTCCAGTTTTGGACCGCGACCACCTCCAATTCAGCGTTCCAACCTTTCTCCACATTGTACATCCGCGCGAGTTCGCCCAGCGTCATGCCATGGCGAAGCGGCACGGAATGATAGGCCACGAAGCTGGGCTCACCTTCGTGGATCGGGCCGGCGATTGCCGTGCCGTTGATCGGATTCACCCGATCAAGAACGACGAAGCGGATACCGGCCTTGCCCGCGGCTTCAAGACAGTTCCCCATGGTGGAAGCATAGGTGTAGAAGCGGGCACCAATGTCCTGAATGTCGAACACGAGCGCATCAAGCCCGCTGAGTTGTTCCGCGGTGGGAATGCGACGGGATCCATAGAGACTGTAGATAGGAAGTCCTGTTTTTGAATCGCGTCCGTCTTCGACCTTGGCGTCGAGGGTGCCACGAATTCCATGCTCGGGACTGAAGAGCGCGGTCAACTCTACTTCAGGTGCGCGGTGCAGCAGATCGATCGTCGGGTTTCGGAGGCGGTCACGTCCGGTGTGATTGGTAATCAGCCCCACCTTCAATCCGCGCAGTGAATCGAACCCACGCCGCTTCAACACATCGATGCCGTTGATGACTTCGGGTGTGGCACCAAGACTCTTTGCGGAAAGCCGGGCGTCCTTGCCGGATTTGCCAGCCGACCAATCCACACCCTTGATGGCTTCGGCTGCCAGGGTTCCGATGTGCTTGCGTAATTGGACGACGGTTCCGTCTTCGGTCGGGTGATTGCGATTCGATAGAAAGATCACAAACGTTTGCGCCGGTGGATCAATCCAGATCGAGGTACCGGTCCAACCGGTATGCCCGTAGGATTGCCCGGAGAAATGCAAACCTCGGGGTCCGCTGTAGCCGGTATCAATATCCCAACCGATTCCGCGCTTGGAACTGACGGTGGCCGGAGCCTGATTTGTGGTCATCAACGCGACGGTTTCGGAACTCAAGATTCTCGCGCTTGCGCCCTGCCCCTTGTTTAAAAATGCGCGCGCCAGTTTTGCCAGATCTGCCGCACTGAAGAACAGACCGGCATGCCCGGCAATACCGCCCATTCGACGTGAAGTGGGATCGTGAACCACACCCCGCAATACCGAGCCATCTCGCTCACGAGTTGTGGGGGCGATCCGCGGAAGTTTGGCGGCGTTCGGAAGAAAGCCGGTGTCGGACATTCCCAACGGACCGTAAAAATTTCCCCTCGTAAATTCGTTCAGATCCTGCCCGGAGACGCGATGAACAATTTCGCCGAGCAGGATATAGTTTATGTCGCTGTAGACGAAACTCTCTCCCGGTTTCGCTCTCAGCTCTTCGCCCTCAGCAAACTCGATGGCCTTGGCCACACCCTGCCACTCAGCACGACGCCCCAGTCCCGGCCGCAGCCCGGAGGTGTGGGTGAGCAAATGTCGAATGGTGATTGCTTCCTTACCGCTGCCGCGAAATCCCGGGAGGTAGGTGATCACCGGAGCGTCGAGTTCTATGCGGCCTTCTTCAATCAGTTTGGCAATGGCCGGACCCGTGGCAATGACCTTGGTCAGCGACGCCGCATCAAAGATGGTATCGGCCGTCATTTTCTCCAAGGCAGGAACCAAAGCGCGATGACCGTAGGCCTTTTTATGGACGGCACCGCGATGTTCAATCCACAGCACGCCCCCCGGCAGCTTGCCCTCCGCAATCGCTTCGAGGATTTCACTGTCGAGCTGGGCCAGCTTCTCAAAATCAAAGGTTTCGGCTGCCGTCGGAACAGCGGGATGAGGCCTGATCGGCTCCCCGGGTTTGGGCGCGATCGGGGTGATCAGCGGTTCCGCCCGATCCGGTGTCCGGCAGGAGGTCAGCGCGAGTGTCGATCCGAGCAGCAGGCTCAGGTATTTCCGTAAATCAACCATTCGCAGGGACGTTCCAATGTCTTCGCGCGACCCGCAAGACCTGAGCGCGGCCCAGTCGAGAATTCCGGCCACTATGGGGAAACCCCCGGATGCCGGTTTAGGGTTGTCATTCGTGACTCGCGAGGTATTAATTTAAGAATTAGGGACAGCGGAAGTGGAGTTACAGACATGAGATTTTTACCGACCTCAACCCATCGTAATAGGGGCTTCTCACTGATCGAACTGGCGATCGTAGTCGCGGTTCTGGGTGTGGTGGCAATGATTGCCATGCCGAATCTGTTCAGTGCCCGTAAATCGGCCGAGGTCAAGATCTGCATTACAAATCTCCGCGCAATCGATCACGCCAAACAACAGTGGGGATTTGAGAACGGCAAGTCGGACGCCGACAAGCCGTTATTCTCGGACATCGAACCCTACCTGACGTCACGGCAACTGAACAACATCTGCCCCCTCGGTGGGAAATACGAAATCAAGCAAATGAAGGACAATCCAACCTGCGAGTACTCAGCCCAGGGACACATCCTGGTCGAGTAAAATCGAGTCCAACACCCAGCGCCAGCGCCGTCAGAGGGCGGCATGAATGGCAAGGCACAGGCAGAATCTTGGAAACCCGATCACCAGCGGATGTCCCAGATGATCGAGAGAGAACAGCGCGAAATGCTCAGCTCCTGCCATGCTGTCTCGTTTTAGTTCCACACCTGCTGATCGTCAATGCTCGCGCGATACTCGATTTCACCAAGGTCATCACTTCTTCCCCGCTGGCGGCAGATTCTTCAGGAAGGCGCGCGTTGCAGGTGACGGCTCATGTCCACGTTTAGTGATCACCCCGAGATCACGACGGAGCGAGGGACGGGAGAGTTTCTTCACAACGATGTGTTTCAACGGTTCCTGCACGGCGAGTTGGGGTAACACCGCGATTCCCAACTCCGCGGCAACCAACGCCCGAACGGTTTCGATCTCTCCCGTCTCGCAGGAGATCCGCGGTGTGAAACCGGCGGTCCGGCAGGCACTCACCACGGTTTCTCGCGCCTTGCCTTTGTAGAGCACGAAGGGCTCATCACTCAGCTGCTTCAGTGAGATCGACTTCGCACCCACCAACTGATGCTTGGAAGGAAGCAGCAACATGAATGGTTCGTGGAAGAGACGGGTGGCCTCGAAGCGGGCCGGCGCGACCGGGAGCTGTACGAATCCCACTTCCGCAGCGGCCGAAAAGACCAGTTCGCATACCTCATCTGATCGCCCCTCCATCAGCACCAGTTCCACGGCCGGAAATGATCGGCGAAAACTCTGGATGAGACTCGGCAACCATTGACCGCTCATTGAGGGAATCGCGGCGACCGTCAACCGACCGCCCTTCAGATCGGCAATCTGCGCGACTGCCCGACGGGCAGAATCCGCGTCCGTCAGCAGCGCCCGGGCACGCGGCAACAAAGTCTCGCCAGCACGCGTGAGCACAGTCTCCCGCCTCCCGCGCACAAACAGGGACGCACCGAGCTCGGTTTCAAGATTGCGGATCTGCTGGCTGAGCGCGGGTTGTGCCAGGTTCAGCTTCTCCGCCGCACGCGTGAAATTCCGCTGTTCGGCCAGCGCGATGAAATAGGAAAGTTGATACAGTTCCATAACAGGATACGATGCTATCAATAATTAATTGATAATTTACTTATAGTAATTCATTCCCAGAATGAACATCGATTTCTTGCCGAACCCATCGCACATCGCCATGCCAGAACCTTTCAGACTCACCCGGATCCCCAGCCTCAAGACCACGGACGCGTTCCGCAGTCACATCGCCGCGCTGGGCATTGAACTCCCCTGCGAAGACGCCATTGAGAGTGGTGACGATGCGATCATCGCGTCACCCGTCGGTTCATTGACTGTGGGCGGCAAACAGATTGGCAACCGCATCGCCATTCATCCAATGGAGGGCTGGGATGGCACCCGGACCGGCGGCGTGACGGGTGACATGCGCCGTCGGTGGCAGCGTTTCGGTGAATCGGGAGCCAAACTGATTTGTGGCTGCGAAGCGATGGCGGTTCGCCCCGATGGCCGCGCGAATCCGAACCAACTGATCATTTGCGAGGAGAACAAGGCCGGGATCGGAGAGCTGATGGACATTCTCCGAAAAGCGCATGTGGCAAAGTACGGCTCCGACGACGATCTGGTGATTGGTTTCCAACTCACGCATTCCGGCCGTTTCTGTCGACCCAACGACAACCAGGTCTACGAGGCACAGGTCGCATACCGGCATCCAATCCTGGATGCAAAGTTCAAGGTGGAATCCGATGAACAGATCTGGACCGACGATGAAATCTGGGAGTTGATACAGTGCTACATTCGCGCGGCAAAGATTGCCAAAGATCTGGGAGCGGACTTCGTCGATATCAAACACTGCCACGGCTATCTGCTTCACGAATTCCTCGGCGCCCACACCCGGCCCGGCGAGTTTGGGGGGAGTTTCGAAAACCGGACCCGGATTCTGCGAGAAATCGTGGCGGGCATTCGGTCATCTGGGAACGACATCGATTTCGCCGTCCGCCTCAGCTGTTTTGACAAAGTGCCGCACCGGCCGGATCCAGAGCTGTCACGCCCCGGGAAACTCGGGCCGGGAATTCCCGAGGAACATTCTGAGTTTCTGCCGTACCGTTTCGGCTTCGGAGTAAACCAAGACGATCCGACCGAGATCGATCTGGAGGAACCGCTGCGGTTCGTCGACCTCTGCGCCGACTTGGGCGTAAAGATTCTGAACACCTCGGCCGGCTCACCTTACTACACCCCCCATCTTCAGCGCCCAGCCGCGTATCCACCCAGCGACGGATACCAACCCGCCTATGATCCATTGGTCGATCTTGAACGCCAGGTTCAAGCGGTGCGCCAGATCAAGGAAAAGATTGGAGATCGCATGGTCGTGGTCGGTTCCGGCTACTCCTACCTTCAGGAATACCTGCCGCATGTGTCCCAATACGTTCTCAGAAACGGTTGGGCGGACATGATCGGTCTGGGTCGGGTGGTCTTAAGCTATCCCGACATCCTGGCAGATGCAGCCAAGAACGGTGAACTTACCAAACGCCAGATCTGCCGAACCTTCAGTGACTGTACGACCGCGCCGCGGAACGGTATTATTAGCGGATGTTATCCACTCGATCCCTACTACGCTTCAAGGCTAGAAGCCCAAGAGGTGAAAGCTGCGAAGAAACGAATGGGAAGTTGAACGCTCGCTGGCCGCGATCTCATCGCCGATCTTGGGCGTGGCAATAGACAGTCAGGCTCGACTTCGCGGCGGGTGTGCTTCTTTAATGCCGCATGGCAGACCGTGAGCAGTGGACCCGTTTTAAGGAAGACTTCAGAACTTACCCCAGTCTCGGACTATCGCTCGACACGAGTCGGATAAATTTCCCGGATGGCTTCATTCGTGACATGGGCCCACGCATGGACAAGGCGTTCGATGCCATGGAAGCGCTCGAATCAGGCGCTATCGCCAATCCGGATGAGGGCCGAATGGTCGGCCACTATTGGCTTCGTAATCCGGAATTGGCTCCCGATGCCGAAATTCGCTCGGTCATCACTGACGCTTTGTCGCAAATCGACGGATTTGTCACCGCGGTTCACGACGGACAGATCAAGGGAGCCAATGGAGCATTCAAAAACTTCCTCGTGATCGGTATCGGCGGATCCGCCTTGGGGCCTCAATTTGTGGCTACAGCACTGGGCAATCCCGAACGCGACAAACTCAAGCCCTTCTTTTTTGACAACACCGATCCCGACGGAATGGATAAGGTGATCCAAACCATCGGGAGTGAGCTTGGACAGACTCTGAGCATCGTCATCTCAAAATCCGGGGGGACGAAGGAGACGAGGAATGGAATGCTGGAAGCCAAGCGCGCCTACGAAGCAAGTGGACTAAATTTCTCAGAGCACGCCGTGGCCGTCACCGGTGAAGGCAGCAAACTGGACGAAGTCGCCGCCCGTGAAGGTTGGCTCCGACGTTTTCCGATGTGGGATTGGGTCGGAGGCCGATCAAGCGAGACTTCGGCGGTCGGATTGCTTCCAGCGGCACTGCAAGGAATTCCGATCTGCGAATTCTTGGAAGGCGCAAAGGTATGCGATATATCGACAAGAAACCGCTGTATTATAGACAATCCAGCCGCAAGATTGGCTTTGTCATGGCACTATATCGTTAAAGGTATAGGCTCCAAGGATATGGTTGTTCTGCCCTACAAAGATCGACTGGAACTCTTTTCAAAGTACCTTCAGCAGTTGATCATGGAATCTCTGGGTAAAGAGCGGGATCTCGATGGAAATGTCGTGAACCAAGGTATTTCAGTATATGGGAACAAAGGTTCCACTGATCAACACGCATACGTTCAACAATTGCGCGAGGGCGTTCTGAACTTCTTCGTCGTGTTTATCGAAGTTCTCAAGGATCGACGCGGAGACTCGGCCGAAGTTGAGGAAGGAGTCACCTCCGGCGACTTTCTCTCTGGATTCTACCTGGGAACTCGTGATGCTCTCTACGAGAACGGACGCGAATCGATTTCGATCACAATTGATGAGGTATCCGCATTCTCCGTCGGTGCTCTAATCGCTTTGTTTGAGCGAGCCGTTGGATTTTATGCCACGTTGGTAAATGTAAATGCCTACCATCAACCGGGTGTCGAAGCTGGAAAGAAGGCCGCTGGAGCAGTCATCGACCTCCAGTTGGCAATCTTGGAGGTACTCCGTAGTGCTGAAAGCGGATTGTCGGTCGCCCAAATCGCAGATCAGCTTGAATCGGATCAGCACGAACGGATCTTCAAGGTCTGCAATCATTTGGAGGCAAATCGGACTGCAATGACCGCAACCGGAGAGGGATTCGAACGTCAGTATTCGCTGGCATAAACTACCCGGCCAAGCTGGCGCGATAGTTCTTTCGAATGCGAGCGGCATTCTGTCGAGCCGAGAATTCGTCTCGTCTCCAGTCCTCTCTTGTGATGCGGGAGAATTAGTTACTCTTACGACAGTATAGAACAACCAACATGTTCATCTACCCAAAGAAGTACGATGTGATTGTGATCGGTGCCGGGCACGCTGGCGTCGAAGCTGCACTGGCGAGCGCCAGGATGGGATGCTCAACCCTGCTCCTCACTACAAATCTTGATACCATCGGCCAGATGTCCTGTAACCCCGCGATTGGCGGACTCGCCAAAGGCCATCTGGCCAGAGAGATCGACGCGCTCGGGGGTGAAATGGGAAAGAACACGGACATGTCAGGGCTGCAGTTCAGAATGCTGAATACCCGGAAAGGACCGTCAGTTTGGGCACCAAGAGCCCAATGCGACAAGAAGGCCTATCAGTTTCGTCTGAAATGGATCTGCGAGCGTCAGGAAAACCTCGACTGTAAGCAGGGACAAACCAAAAACTTGTTGGTTAGGGACGATCAAGTCTATGGCGTGGATACGAGTATGGCGGTCCAATACCACGGGCAAACCGTCATCATCACGACCGGAACTTTTCTACGTGGCCTGATGCATGTTGGAAAGAACCAGCAGTCCGGCGGACGGGCTGGAGAGGCCGCCGCGATGGGCCTATCGGGATCTCTGGCTGAGATTGGTTTGGAGTTGGGTAGAATGAAAACTGGGACGCCACCGCGTCTGACTCGGAGATCCATTGATTTCTCTAAGTGTGAAGAACAGCTTGGTGATGAAACGATTCCCTACTTCTCATATTGGAGAGATGATTTGTTCCACGTGGAACATTCCGGAGTAACTCCATCCGATAACAGTAATTCCGACGGTCGATATCCACCTGGCTCCATTCTTGACAGAATCAACGGACAACTGTCCTGTCACATCACTTTTACCACCGATCGCACCGCGGAACTGATACGGGCTAATATCGACAAAAGCCCCATGTACTCCGGGGCCATCGAAGGCGTTGGCCCTCGATATTGTCCTTCAATCGAAGATAAGATCGTAAAATTCCCTGAAAAGGAGAGGCAACAGGTTTTTTTGGAGCCTGAGGGTATTGGAACCGACGAATATTACGTTAATGGTTTCTCCACCTGCTTGCCATTCGAGGTGCAGATTGACCTCGTCAAAACTATCATCGGTTGCGAATCTGCAGAGATCCTTCGACCAGCATATGCGGTCGAATACGACTTTGTTCACCCTACTCAACTACTTCCTTCGCTTGAAACGAAATCCTGCAACAGCCTTTTCCTGGCTGGGCAAATCAATGGAACATCGGGTTACGAAGAAGCAGGAGCTCAGGGATTGGTCGCCGGGATCAACGCCGCACGGAAAGTCCAAGGGCGCGATGCTATGGTGCTCGGCCGTGACCAAGCGTATATCGGAGTCCTTATCGATGATCTGGTAACGAAGGGAACCGTAGAGCCTTATCGGATGTTTACCTCGCGAGCGGAGTATCGCCTCCTATTGCGACAGGACAACGCCGATCTGCGTCTCGGAGAGATCGGCCACCAGATTGGACTTCTCCCTGATCGATGTTGGAAATCCCTCGAGGCCAAGAAGCTAGCGATTCAGACGGAGATCGAAAGACTTCGAAACGTTCGTGACGGTATGGATACCATGGCGCATTTGTTGAAACGGCCGGATGTTACCTATGCCGATCTTCCGCACCGGGACGAGAGTTTGTCATCGGAAGTGATTGAGCAGGCGGAGATATCAATCAAATACGAGGGTTACATCGTTCGGCAACTCGAAGAGATTGAGCGGTTTAGGACCATGGAGGATAAGCTGATTCCTGAGTGGATGGATTACGCAAGGCTTTTGAATATCAAGCCGGAAGCACGTCAAAAGCTGAAAGCCGTGAAACCGCGGACACTTGGGCAGGCCGCGCGGATATCTGGAGTATCGCCTTCAGACGTGAACGTCGTAATGGTGTGGATGCGTAGAGGTAGTTTGCCTCAGTCCGAAGACCGAATTGCGTCGGACTCAACGGCACGTTAGAGTTCCGTTCGTTCCGATTGTTCCACGTGGAACATGAAATACTTGGCTTTACTCATACCTTTGATCCTCCTTGCGCACCCCGCGCGATCGGGAACTATTGTTGATTCCAAATTACTCACGTCACTGAGGAACTATTATACCAACAATACGCGACTGGCCGCAGTCCGAGCTGAGTTAGAAGTTTTCGAAGAGTTTAGGGATCGCATTCCCGCGATTTCGATCTGGATCGGAAAGCGAACGTCGCCGCTCAGTACGCTGGTCTCGATTGGTATTGAGCCTTCGGGCGAGAAATCCCTACTCGAATACGCAAACTCAGTTCTTAACTGCGAACGACGGCGGACGCGGCGTGATCTACACATTAAGCTAGTCGAGTATGCTCGATTGAGGCAAGTGCTGGAGATAGGCAACGAGCAAATGAGTTGGATTGAAACTTTGGCAACCAACCTGGAAAGCCGGTCTCAATTTCATCCGTTGCATGCGAAGTTGATGGCCATTCAAAACCGCAGGGATGACCATCGGAACCATTTGATGACGATGACAAACGATCTCGCAACTATGGAGGTTTCTATACGCAGACTGCTGGGGGATTCGAATCATCTTATTGGCGAGTATGAGTTGCAATTATCACGACCCACAAAACCGTTCGTAGCAGACAAAAATCTGTTGGCGTTGGCCAGTCTACGAAATCCCGATTTAAAGGTGGCCAACGCGCTGGTGCGGTTCGCGGGCCCAACCCCCAATGCGATCCGAGCGTTGTTGGTTGCCCGGGCTGAAGAAATTGATTCTCAATTGCCAGAATCAATGGCAGGACTGACTTCGATTATGGATTCATCAGAACGCCTTGCTCGAAGTCTTCGCGAAGAACGTCTCATTCGACAAGAGGAGGCGATTGCGTTGGCCCGCGCTGGAGTCGAGTCAGGACGGATTACCTTGGCGGACCTAATCAGTCATCACCTGGAACTAGCCGGTTCCCGAATCCGTTATCTCAATGCTTTGGCGGCGCACCACCGAGCGTTGTCAGAACTACTCTTCATCTGTGGCATCGACTCAGTTGAGTCGTTGCGAATATTGATGACCAAGCATAAAGGAACCGATTGAAATTTCAGATACCTTTGATTCTTCTGGTGTTGTCGCTGATTGTCATTTTCTTGAATCCGATGGTGGAGCCTCCACCGAGGAAGCAATCGGCACTCCGTCGGTGTTCGATGCATCCAACGGTTACATCAATTGAACCGAGCGATTGTACCATCTGTGGAATGGAACTTACGCCAGTTTATGGGAAAGCTGTGAGCGCTCAACTAATTCACCTGGGTCCGGGTTCAATAAATGCAGCGGGGATTGAATTCGCTGCGGTAACAATTCGTGGGCTAAAAAGGAGAGTAAAAGTTTCAGGATTCATACAAGAAGCGGACAAAAATAGAAGAACGATATCTGCGTATACCGCGGGTAGAATTACGAAACTTTACATGAGTCATAGTGGCGCAGAAGTTAAGGCCGAATCCCCCGTATACTCGATCTACAGTGAGAAATTGGATGAAGTGGTTCAAGAATATCGCTTACTATATCGTCAAAGTTTGATGAAACACTCCGAAATTCTCGCGAAAGAACACGGTACTCTATTAATGAGCCTTACGGCTCGCTTGTTCGAACTGGGAATGTCGGAAAAACAGCTCGCTTTTCTACAATCTGCGGACTCGCCAAAGTCAGGCCTGGATGTCTTTTCGAACTACTCGGGGATTGTGACTGAGATGTATGCGACCGAGGGTCAATATGTCGACCGCGGGGATCCGGTAATGCAGATCGCAGATCTCTTTGAGATGTGGTACGTGTTTGAGATTTACGACACAGACCGGTCAGCAATCCGCATTGGCCAGTCGGTCGAAATATCGATCCCATCGGTACTAAATCCCGTGAGTGGATCCATCAGCTTTATTGATCCAAACGGTTCGCCCACGACGCGATCTGTGCAAGCGAGGGTGCCATTGCAGAATCCGGTGATTCGAATCCAGGGCGTGAAGCAACAGATATTGGAACGCAACGCGTACGCGGAAGGGGTGGTGGAAGTCAGTCTGGGTTCCGCGCTTTCGGTGCCGCGGGAGTCCGTTGTGGATTCAGGCAATCGCGCAGTTGTTTTCGTTTTGGCTCCCGCCGATTCAATCGTGCAGCGGCCGGTCCGGATTGGTCGCCGTGGGGCGGCATATTGGGAGGTACTCGATGGACTGACATCAGGTGAGTCCGTTGCCAGAACCGGGTTGATATTGTTGGAAGGAGAACTGGGCTTGGGCAGCTCTCAGACGGACTAAAAAATATTTTTGAGGTCTTGCGTTGGAAGATTTCCATGCCTAGGCTGATAGGCGAAGCACCAATAGTTAATCAAAAATTGTAATATAGATATGAAGAAAAGCATTCTTAGTCTCCTCGTTGCTGTGGCCACCGCTGCTGCTTTCGTGACCGGTTGCGGCGAAAAACCTGACACCTCTGCTCCTGCAGCTGACGCAAAGGTTCCGTATCCGGGAGCAAACTGTCTTGTGACAGATAAGCCCCTTGACAGCGCCGAAGGGTCAGAGCTCAGCTTCTTCATCGAACATTCCGATGGTAAAACGTATGAAGTTGCAGTCATCAACGACGCCGCCGAACTTGAGTTCAGCAAGAATCAAGAGAAGTATATGACTAAGCTGGCCAAGATGCTTGAAGAAGAAGCTGCCGGCACTGCTCCAGAAGCTGCCGGCACTGCTCCTGCTCCTGCTCCTGCTCCGTAATTGTCACACCCACCGGTTGAGGTGATCAACCGAGTTATTCTTTGGTCGTTGCGCAACCGCCTTTTGGTGGTTTGCGCGACGGCTTTTTTTGTGATCTGGGGCCTGCGTTCCATTGATCGGATGCCGGTGGATGCAATTCCGCATCTTGGAGAAACGCAGGTTCTTTTGCGAACCGAGTGGACGGGTAGAAGTCCACAGGAGGTGGAGGATCAAATCACGGTTCTCCTGGTGACGGAACTGTCGGGATTGACGGGGATAAAATCGGTCCGCGCCACCTCACTCTTCGGTCTGTCTGCAATTACGGTTGTTCTGGAGGAGTCGGTAGATCTGTACTTCGGCCGGGCCCGTATTCTGGAGCGGACGAGCCAGCTTCGAAACCTGCTTCCGGAAGACGCCAAAATATCTCTCGGACCGGACGCCACCGGATTGGGTTGGGTTTACCAGTACTACTTGGAGGTGGATCCCAAAGTGCCGCGTTACAATTTGGTCCAACTGCGATCGATTCAGGATTGGTATGTCCGCTACCATCTAGCGTCTGTTCCGGGCGTTGCGGAGGTAGCGGGAATCGGTGGGTTGGTCAGGCAGTATCAGGTGGAAGTCTCTTCTCACAAATTACGATCTGCGGGAGTTTCGCTGACTGACGTGTTGGACGCGGTCGGCGAAAGTGACCTGAACGTCGGTGGCAAAACTATTGATGAAAATGGATTCGCATTCGTTGTTCGCGGGGTCGGGCTGATCGGCGGCACGAATGCAGTGCACGCACTCGAACAGATCGTTGTGAGCTTCCACGAGGGTACGCCGATTCATCTTCGCGAGTTGGGCAAGGTGAGTGAAGGCGGCGCATACCGGACAGGTGCCCTCGATATTAATGGAAAGGAAGCGGTCGGGGGGGTGGTGATCATGCAGAACGGTGCCAACGCCCGAGCCGTTATCGCGGCGGTTCAGAAGCGGGTAAAAGGACTGCAGTCTGGCCTCCCACCGGGGATCTCTATCCGACCGTTCTACGACCGGAGTGAACTGATCGATCAGACCCTTGGCACCTTGTCGGATGCTCTCACCAAAGAGATGTTGTTGGTGGCCTTGGCGCACATTCTTTTTCTGTGGCATTTCCGGAGTGTACTGATCGTAAGCATCCCACTGCCGATCGCCGTGCTGATCGCGTTCGCGTTGATGGACCACTTTGGAATGGTCTCGGACATCATGTCACTCGGAGGGATCGCGATGGCTGTTGGTGTGCTGGCGGATGCCGGCATTGTGATGGCCGAGAATGTGATCCGTCAAAACTCGCACCGCACAACGGAACTCGGTCGACCGCTTACCGCAGTGGAATCGATGGCATTGTGCGGCACTGCCTGCCAGCGGGTCGGTCGTCCGATGTGTTTCTCTATTCTGATAATTCTCGCAGCCTTCCTGCCCGTATTCTTTTTGCCGGATCAGGCTGGCAAACTGTTTCATCCACTCGCATACACGAAAACCTTTGTGATGGTGGGCGCGTTGTTGCTGTCGCTCACACTCGTGCCGGTCCTCTGTTCATGCCTCGTTCGCGGGCGGATTCAAAATGAGGAGGCCCACTGGTTAATGAGCCGGGCGACAAAAGTTTATGCGCCGATTCTTGCCTGGGCATTGGCGCATCGTCGGTTGGTTGTCACCGTTGCGGCCGGCATATTTCTTGTCGCGGTCATCGTTGCTCTGGGGTTGCCCCGGCCGTTGGTGAATCTGATTCGATCTGGTCTGGGAAGCCGCGCGAGCGGACTGGTGGCGGGGATGGGTTCTGAGTTTATGCCTCGTCTGAACGAAGGCAGTCTTCTTTTCATGCCAGTCCTGACGCCCGGTGCGTCGCTGAGCGAGGTGAAGAAAGTAATGGCTTGGCAAGATCGGGTAATCTCCCAGGTTCCGGAGGTCCGATCTGTGGCTGGAAAGCTTGGGCGAGCGGACACAGCGACCGATCCGGCTCCGGTCGAAATGATCGAAACCACCATCCTGCTGCATCCGGAATTCATCACGACAAACCGCTCGCTGTTGGGGGTTCCGTACTCGCAGACAATTCGCAATCCCGCATGGCGACCGGGCATGACCCAGGAACGTCTCGTCGCCGAGCTGATGGAAAAAGTTTCGGTCGTGCCAGGCTACGTCCCCGCGTTTCTGCAACCCATTGAGAATCGAATTCTGATGTTGAATACCGGCATTCGCGGTCAGGTGGGAATCAAGGTGTTTGGTCCGGATCTGGAGACGATTCAGCGAGAGGTTGAACGGATCGAGGCGATGGCGACGGACATCACCGGAGCGTCAGGAGTTGTTGGTTTCCAGGCGGAAAAGCGCCCCTACGTCGAGTTCGAACTGGACCGTTTCGCTTTGGCCCAGCAGGGAATGCGGGCCAAAGGAATCATGGACGTTATCGAAGCTGGTATTGGTGGCCGGGTGGTTTCAACGACGATTGAAGGACGTGAGCGGGTGCCCGTTCGGGTGCGCCTGGCGCGCGAAGAGCGGACTGACCTCGAACAGCTTGGCTCGATTCTTGTACAGGTTCCAAACGGCGCTCATCTGCCGCTCGACGCCTTTGTGCGGATTCGAAGGACCACCGGGCCCAGTGCGATTCATAGCGAGGATGGAAGGCTGATGGGCAGCGTTCAGATGAACGTGCGGGGGCGCGATCTCGGGCGCTTTGTCGAAGAACTGAAGACTCGAATCCGTACCGAGATCGAGCCTGATCTCCCGGTTGGCGTGGCCTTGGAATTAAGTGGTTTGTACGAACAACAGCTTGCCGCCCGTAGCGCTCTGCAGTGGATCGTGCCGGGGACGCTGGTGGTGATCTTCGTGCTGCTTTACCTGACCTACCGATCTGCGGGTGAGGCGTTGCATGTGCTGCTCGCCGTTCCCTTCGCGTTGACCGGCGGAGTTGCGCTTCAGTATGCCATGGGCATTCCGTTCAGCGTGGCTGTCTGGGTGGGATACATTGCGCTGTTTGGCACGGCGGTACAGACCACGGTCGTCATGGTTGTCTACTTGGACCAAGCGGTCCAAAAGCGAATGGAAGAACGAGGAACGTTGTTTTCGCATACCGATCTCGTAGCGGCTGCGAAAGAAGGTGCCTTGCTACGGTTGCGTCCGAAGCTCATGACGGTGGCGACGGTCATCGCCTCCCTGATGCCCATCCTCCTATCACCGCGCATGGGCGCTGAGATCATGCGCCCGTTGGCGACGCCGATCGTTGGTGGAATGGCCAGCAGCCTCGTTCATGTGCTCATCGTCACACCGGTGCTGTTTGTGTGGCTTCATGGGAGAAAGTCTCGATCCGCCGCTGAGGTGAGTGGTCGATGAGGCCATGCTCTAAGTATTGAGCAGCGTTTGCTCAGAATCGATTTCAGCACATCGACGATTAACCGGAGTGCCATTTATTAGGGTCATTATGTCTCGCTGTAGTGGGGAATCGGCACCCTTGTCGGGCAAAATACCAATGAAATAGGAAATATTCTTTGGCACAAGGATTGCAGAGCAAACAGGCATGAACGCAGAAAAACTGACGAACAATGCCCAAGCTGCGGTGAACGATGCGCAGTCATTGGCTTCTGAATTGCAACATCAGGAGCTCGATTGTCCCCATCTGCTCACCGCCCTGATACGCCAGTCGGAAAGTCTCACGCCGGTTATTCTCAAACGGCTCGGCGTAGACACCGACGCTTTGGAATCAGAGCTACAGGTTGAATTGCACCGCCGCCCGCGCGTGGAAGGGACGACCGAATCGTATCTCAGTTCCTCGCTACGCAAGGCCTTCACTGCGGCGGAGAAGGAGGCCAAACAGCTTAAGGACGAGTATCTCAGCACCGAGCATTTGTTGCTCGGAATCGTGGCTGCGGCCGATGGGGGCTTGGGTGAAATCTTGTCGAAGCGAGGTATCTCCCGTGAAACGATCATGCCTGCGCTGACCGAACTTCGCGCCGGACAGCGAGTGACGGATGCTGATCCCGAGGCGAAGTTTCAGACCCTCGAGAAGTACGGCCAGGATCTCACCGCCCGGGCTGCCGAGGGAAAGATCGATCCGGTCATTGGACGAGACGAAGAGATCCGTCGCCTCATGCAGGTGCTCACCCGCCGTACAAAAAACAATCCCGTGCTGATCGGTGAACCCGGCGTGGGTAAAACCGCGATCGCTGAGGGATTGGCGCGTCGCATCGTCAGTGGCGACGTGCCCGAATCGCTCAAACAGAAGCGACTCGTGGCGATGGACCTTGGCGCGATGATTGCGGGCGCGAAATATCGGGGTGAATTCGAGGATCGCCTGAAGGCATTTCTGAAAGAGGTCACGGAAAGCGATGGCAAGATCATTCTCTTCATCGACGAACTTCACACCATCGTCGGGGCCGGTGCCGCAGAAGGGGCGGTTGATGCCGGGAACCTGTTGAAACCGCAGCTCGCCCGCGGGGACCTCCGCTGCATCGGCGCCACCACCTTGGATGAGTATCGCAAGCACATCGAAAAAGATCCGGCCTTGGAACGCCGTTTCCAACCGGTGCTCGTTGCCGAGCCGAACGTCGAATCGACCATCGCCATTCTGCGTGGTCTGAAGGAACGCTATGAAGTCCATCACGGCGTGCGCATCCAGGATGCCGCGATTGTGAGCGCGGCGACCCTTTCCAACCGCTATATCGCGGACCGTTTTCTGCCGGACAAGGCCGTGGATCTGATGGACGAGGCGGCGGCGAAGTTACGCATGGAAATGGACTCGATGCCGACGGAAATTGACCGGCTGGAGCGTCAGATCATGCAGCTCGAAATCGAGCGAAACGCTTTGAAGAACGAACGGGACGAAGCCTCGCGTATTCGTTTGGAACGCCTCGAGAAAGATCTGGCGGACTTCAAGGAAACCGCAGTCCGGCTCAAAGCCCAGTGGCAAAACGAAAAGGCGGGCCTAAACGCGATCAGCATCCTCAATGAACAACTGGAGCAGGCTCGCCAGGCAATGGAGAATGCGCAACGCGATGGCGATCTCCAGCTGGCAGCTGAAATTCAATACGGCCGCGTGCCGGATCTGGAGAAGAAGGTTGAAATCGCGCAGGCCGCGCTGGAGGCAGAACCTCAGGAAGGCCGCCTGCTTTCCCAGGAAGTCACGGATGAAGACATCGCCCGGATCGTCGCCTCCTGGACGGGCATCCCGGTCAGCAAGATGCTGGAGGGTGAGCGGGAGAAACTGGTGCGCATGGAGGAAGGACTGCAACAGCGGGTGGTGGGCCAGAGTGAAGCGGTCACGGCGGTTTCCAACGCGGTGCGTCGCGCACGGAGCGGGTTGCAGGATCCCAACCGTCCGATTGGTTCATTCATTTTCCTCGGCCCGACCGGGGTCGGAAAAACCGAGCTCGCCCGCGCCTTGGCGGAGTTCCTGTTTGATGACGAACACGCTGTGGTTCGAATCGACATGAGCGAATACATGGAGAAACACGCGGTCGCGCGATTGGTTGGCGCGCCTCCTGGCTACGTGGGCTACGAAGAAGGTGGGCAGCTCAGCGAAGCCGTTCGGCGGCGGCCCTATTCGGTGATCCTTTTCGATGAGATCGAGAAGGCGCATCCGGACGTGTTCAACATTCTTCTCCAAGTATTGGATGATGGCCGGCTGACGGATGGTCAGGGACGAACGGTCGATTTTCGAAACACCATCGTGGTGATGACCAGTAACATTGGCTCACCGATCATCCAGAATTTCTACGCCAACGGTGAGCCGACCGGGAAGTTGTTGGCGGAGATGGAAGCCCAGGTGAAAAATGAACTGCACCACAGTTTCCGGCCCGAATTCATCAATCGGATCGACGACAGCATCATCTTCCACAGTCTGAGCGAGGAGCACCTGTCGCACATCGTCTCGATTCAACTCATTGAGATCGAACGACGGCTGGCCGATCAGAACCTCAGCATCAACGTCACCGAGGCCGCCCGCCTGCGTCTCGCGAAGGAAGGTTACGATCCGCAGTTTGGTGCGCGGCCGCTGAAGCGAACCCTCCAGGAACGCATCCTGGATCCGCTCGCAACCCGCCTGCTCGCCGGCGAGTTCAAGCCGGGCGAGACTATCACAATCGATCTGGCTGGGGACCAGCTGGTGTTCGAGACGTGATCGAGGCAACCCTCCATCGCGTTCCATTGTCCTGAACCGCCACGCTCTCATGCATTGTTGGGAGGGTGGCGTCGGTACCGGATTACAGATCAAAAAAGGATTGGTCGATCAGAGCCTGTGCGGAATCGTGATTTCCGGTGGCGAGCAACTGACGGACTTCGTTCACTGTTCCAATAGCACCTTCGAATTTGACCTGGCCACGTCGATAGTCGCCGAGAAGTTTGCACTCGAAAGTGCGACAGCATTCCGGCCGATGTTCGTAGACGCCACAACGCGTCCCGCGAAGCGCGCGACAGGGTTGAATCAACAATTCACGACCATCCTCGTCGTCGACTTCCAGACCGAGTGACTCCATCGCCGTCGCCTCCGCTTCGTCGCGCAACTCGACATCAGCAAAAAGTGAACCGTCACAACATAGACCGCAACGGGTGCAGAGGGCTTGGGCGGAGGTATCGGACATGTAGCCGCGCGCAGTCTGCCGCGCCGTAGCGGGAAGTAAAGGCGGGTGAGCAAGCAGAGTTCGGGCCGCGGAAACTGCTCGCTCTCTGCTTCGGTTGGTGTGCTTCCTGCGGACGCTCAAGTTTGTCTTAACTTGAGGCGGCACATTGCTTAGCTTCCAACCGTTCTATGAAACTCCGCACCGCCTCTCTGATCGTGGCCGGCCTGATCGTGGCCGACGCTGCACCACTCTTGGCGCAAACCTCGTTCCCGCCGCTCCGCCGCAACGAGTTTTCGGTGTTGGACATGCGCGTCGATCATGTGACGGATTCGGACATCTATCAGGGAAACCGGAAGTTCGTTGCCTCGTTGAACACGATCATCGAGTTTCAATACGTGCAACCGCAGTGGGAGACGGGAACGGAGTATCTGCCGGTTACCTGGGATGTGGGCATGCATGCGCGGCGGATCGAGATCGATGTTCCCGGTGGCGCGCCGATCGCAAACACCCTCCAGTCGGTTGCTGCCCGAATCGGAGCGCTCGCCCAAATCACCCGCCGCACTTCGATGTCCTTCCAGCTCGATCCCGGAATGTACAGCGATATCCACGACGTCAGTGCCGGTGATTTCAGCGCACCGTTTGGCATGCGCCTGATGTTCGATCCGCATGAGCATGATCTGACTTGGATTTTCGGGCTGCACATCAACCCGCGGCACCAGTTTGCAGTCATTCCCGAGATCGGTGTACGCGCCCGGATTTTCTATGATTGGGTGCTGCATCTGTATCTTCCCAATCCTCGACTCACGTACGAGTTTCACGACGATTGGACTTTCAATGTCGGAGCGGAATGGATTGGAGGTGCCTACAATCTCAGCAAAACCTTTGGTGACGAATTCGGCCGTCCAGAACTGAATGACACCACGTTGACCTATCGGGATATTCGCGTGATGGCTGGGGTGAAGTGGTGGTTCGCTGAGGATTCCTACCTGTCGTTGAACGCCGGCTGGTCGGTCAAACGAAGCTATATCTTCGATGATGTGAAGGGTCTGACGCTGAACGGTCGTGGCGCACCCTTCATCCAGGCCGCCCTCCACTCGGAATTCTGAACGGGATGGATTGGCAGCCCCCTTTCAAAGTTTGTTATCACTGCGGCTGCGCCCGGATTCGTCGGCTGCGCCCGACGGCGTTTGAGTGCGATGAATGCAGTCGGCATCTGTTCATCAACCCCGTTTCTGCTGTCGCGCTGATCCTGGTGAATTCCGAGAACCGGGTGCTGCTGGTGAAGCGCGCGCACGAACCGGAGAAGGGCAAGCTGAGTCTGCCCGGCGGTTTCATGGACCCGGGCGAGACGGCTGAAGACGGTGCCCGCCGCGAAACCCGGGAAGAGACGGGTCTCGAAGTCGGCGAGGTGAATTATCTGGCATCATTCCCCAACTACTACGCCTACGGCGACACGGAGTATATCGTCTTGGACCTGTTCTTCTGGATCCGGGTGGAAGGCTTCGGAAACGCTCAGGCACTCGATGAGGTGGATGCGGTGACGAGTGTTCCCTTCGATTCGATCGATCCGGAGCAGATCGCTTTTCCTTCGGTGCGCAGTGCCCTGCAGCTCTTTGCAGAGCGTTGGCCAAGCCTTCGGCAATAGGAACGTTGCAACGACTCCCCCAAGCTCCGGGTTTGACGTGGATGAGCCGCAATCGTGCCGGCACCGAGGATCAAGTTGACTTCGATGGGGACGCGCTCTTCACTGCTTCATATGAGTTCTGGCGAATCGGTGTTTTCCTCAGCAATGAGCAACAGTCTGCAGTGGGCGATGGGTTATCCCGTCAGTGACGGCCATTTTGCGCTCACGTTTCTGTTGGTCATGGTCGGCGGTGCGAAGTTGTTCCAGACGATGGCGTCCACGTTCAATGCTTTGCGTTATGGCTGGGGTACCTGTGCTCCATCCTGGCTGATCGGCTGCTACGCTGTGCAGATGGGGATGGCCATGGCACTCACATCGCAACCCGAATTCCTGGTCGACTCGCCCCGTATCCTGATTTCCGGATTCGGAGCGTTGCTGGCAGTACTGATCGTGGCGGCACCCATCACAAAATATGCGATGTCGGTCGGATACGGTGCCGCGGTTTCGTGCTGGCTCACGACGCTTGCAGCAGCACTCTTTATCGCGACAGTGAGCAGCATGATCGGGGGGGGAGTACTGACGGGCACTCCCAAGGTGTTGCATTGGCAGGGAGATGTGCGAGTTCGTGATACGGAAAACAACCCTTGGAAGACCATTTCCAAAGATCGAAAGATGCTGGAGGAAGGCGGTTCAATTCAGGCGCTATCGGGTAGTGGCGCGATTGTGAACATCGCCGGCTACCGGATTCTGATGTTGCCGGGCAGTCAGATTCGTATTGCCGAGCTCGGCGAAGAACCGCGGGTGACCCTGCAGGAAGGCCGCATCTTTTCGCGTGGTGGTCCCTCCGCCAATCGTAAGTTCCGTTATGATACCAAAAACGCCGGATTGCGTGTGAATGGTGCCGATCTGATGCTCGGATTTACTCCGGCTGGCGTGACCTCCGTGCTGGTTGCAGACGGTGGGCTTCGCGTGGGCAGATCGGTGGACTCCAAGGACATGGTGTCGGTGAAGAAACGATATTACGTAAACGTCACTGCCAACGTCTCGACTCCAGTGCGGGCAGACAACGAACTCCTCGAGGACCTCAAAGTACTCGGCCGCTATTCCGAGAACCCATTCGCTGCGGCCAATCGTGCGATGATCTCCGGTCGCAAGGTGAAGAAGAAAGAGCCGAAACCCGCGAAGCCCGAACCGGACACAAATACCGTCCCCGCCGCCGCCGCTGGTGCACCCCCGCCGGAGCCGGCCAAACCAGCGGGTCCTCCCGTGGATCCTGCGGCTCCCAAGCCGTAACGATCCAGTCTGACCAACCGTAGCGCGGACCTGTGGTCCGTCCAGTTGCGCTTGGGACAGGCTTTGGGGCCAACGCTGGCGCAGCCTATTTCTTGGACTGCTTCTTTTCCGCCACTTTCTCCGCGGTAACCGTCAGCCAGAGCCAAGGCGTTCCATTGAGGAGATAGTCGCCTCGCGAATCGCCGGTGATGAAGGTACGGGTGACGTGGAACTTCCGTTTGCGATCAGCGGTTTCAAGCAGCTCCATGCGAAACGGAACACTGGCGGTGGCAACATTCTTCGCCGCCTTGAGTTTGACCGTTGCCGTCTTTGACTTGGCTTTGATTTCCGCACTCTCAACGGTCACGCCTTCGGGTAGCTTGCTGAACATTGCCTTTAGCGCCGTGGCATGACTGTTCTTGAGTGTCAGCTTGAGCTTAAGATCCACGGTCTTTCCGGCCTTCAATTCGAAGACGTCTTTGTCGATCGTGGCCTCCAATGACGGCACGGGCTTGGCGATGGAGAGTCGATAGCGGAAGTCCGGATTTCCGCGACGAAACAGATCGGAGATTTCAACGACATGATCGCCGTCCTGGCTGGCCTTCACGAGATACTCGGCGTCGCGGTTTGGTTTGGTGTCATCCACCTCACGAAGCAGGCGCCCGTCTGGGCGATTGATGACGAGGACCGGATCGAGGGGATAGTGAAGCGTGTGGGACTCGACCCGAACGAGGAATTGCTCGCCTTTCTTCGCGGGAAAACTGTAGCGATCGCGTTCGCCCTTTTTGAGGACCGTACCTGAGACTGACGCCGGGACCTTGAGCTTTTGAATCCCGTCTTTTTTCTCGCCAGCTTCCTTTACCTTGGCCGTGAACGGTTTCCCAATCCGTCGATTCCCAGCAGTCGTCACCGTCATCCGATAAACCGCATTGCCATTGCCGGAGAAGGAAACATCCACACTCGCCTTGTGATCAATCGCAAACACCTGAAGTGCATACGTTCCGTCGCGATCCACCGTGTGAAGAAGGAACGGGTCGATGTTGTGCGTATCGCTCGCCAGCGCGATGTCATAACCCTCCGGATCATAGAGATGAATGAACGGATCGATCAGCGAGCCGAGGCTGTAGCCGTCGAGACTGGCAACGATGGTCTGACCTTTCTTGAGTTTCAGCCGGAAGAAATCGGTGTCCCCGGTTTTGGATAAACGACCGTTGATCACAACTGGAAGTTTCTCGATGGGAGTGGCTTCGGAAATAGTGCCGTTGGGTTCCTTCTCCAGAGTTTCCGGTTGATTGCTGACCACAAAGATTGTGGTCGGCGACGCGCCGTCTTTGCTGTGAATCCGGACGAGATACGGGCCGGGTTTCACCGCCTTCTCGATGGCCACATCAAAGTAGTTCTTCTTCTTGGCCGCCGTGAACTTGATCCCGGTTTCGTCGCACCAGATCTCAACCGGCCACGCACCGATCTTTCCGACGGACAATATCTGATTGGTGGTGCCAGCCTGACCGCCAGCGGGTTCGAAGGCATCCAGCTTTGGCGCAGCAGATTCAGCGCTCAGCAGGGATGCGAGCACTATGACCAGCGTGAAGGCTAGACAGCGAAAGCGTTGTGTCGCGGAAGATCGGAAGATCTGCGCGGGATGAGCGGATCCTGTTCGCATCAGACGAACAGCTCTTTGATGAGCCGTCCCTTGTCAACGAGTTGGACGGGCCGCCCGGCGGGGGTGTGCAGGACCTTGGCGTGATCGATGCCGAGTTTGGTGTAGATCGACGCGGCAAAATCTTCCGGTGCGTAGACGTTTTCGTTCGCGTAGTAGCCTTTCACGTCCGTCGCGCCAACGATCTGACCGCCGGGAATACCCGCGCCACCCATCATCACGGACATGGCGAAGGACCAGTGATCGCGACCGGCGTCCTTGTTGATCTTCGGCGTCCGGCCAAATTCTCCGAGACAGATCACCAAGGTGTTCTCCAAGCTGCCGCGCTCGGACAGGTCAGTCATCAGCGCAGCCATCCCTTGATCGAGTTTTGGGAGCGCAGTCTTCTTGAGGGTTTTGAACATGCCCCGGTGATGATCCCAACCGCCGTTGTAGACCGTCACGAAAGGCACGCCGACTTCGGTCATGCGGCGGGCGAGAAGCAGGCGTTGGCCAAAATCATTGCGCCCGTATTTGTCACGCGTCTTCTCCGGTTCCTTGGAAATATCAAACGCCGCCTGGGCCTTCTCTGAGTAGACGAGTTGGTAGCTTTGCTCATAGAACTCATCAAGACTCACGGCCGGATCGTTGGCCACGCGATCATTGATGCGGGCGAGGCGGTCGAGGTTGGCGCGCAATTCGCGACGATTCTCTGCCCGGGCTCCGACGATCGAATCCGGGATGCTGACATCGCGAACCTTGAAGCTTTTGCTGTCCGGATTGTCGGCGATGACAAACGGCGCATACTGCGCGCCGAGGAAATTCGGGCCACCTGAGCGGGTCATTCGGGCCAGGGACACGTAGCTCGGCATGCCGTCGCGGCTCCCGCGATCCCAGGCCACCACTGATCCAAGCGACGGGTGAAACGTTACATACGAGCCGCAGCCAACCGGCACCGGGGTTGGTCGGCCGGTCATCATGTAGTGATTGCCCGCACCGTGGTTGTTCTGGCGATGGGCAATGGAGCGGACGACAGTGTATTTGTCGAAAGCCTTCGCGAGGTGAGGAATGTGTTCACAGAAATGAACACCCGAAACGCTCGTCTTGGTGCTTCCGAATTCGCCGCGAATTCCGTCCGGGGCATCCGGCTTCGGATCGAAGGTTTCGTAGTGCGTCGGTCCGCCGTCCAGCCAGACGAGAATGCAACGGATGTCGTTCTTCGACTTGCCCTCGGCCTTCGCCTTGGCGGCTTGTAGTCGCAGGATATCCGTCATCGCCAGTCCGCCCAGGGATCCCAACCCCACCTGGAGGAAATCCCTGCGCGCCATGCCGGCACAATTACGTTTCAGTAAACTCATCGCTGTTTATCAATGATTTAGAACAAATTCCGGCGTATTGATCAATGCCCAGATCACATCCTCGGTCACGTGTTGGCGCGAGGCGTCTTTCGCATTGAATGCTGCTTCAACAATCTTCCGCTCGTCGGCGTTTGGAAATCGGGAATATGCCGACAGGTACAATTCGTCAGCAATCTCCGTAGGCTTGAGTTTGGTTTTGGATAATTCGGCCGCCCGACCTGCGCTGTTGGCGATGCGATCTTCCAGCTTCCGCGAGTTCATCAGGTGCAGGGATTGGACGATGGTCGGATCAGGATCGCGTTCGCAGGGACATTCCGCGCTCGCATCGGGTCGGGCAAAGGTGTCGAGGAAGATGGAGGACATCTTGGTGTTCCAAGTCATCATTGCCCGGGTGCCGGTGGCCAGACCTTCGAGCCGGTCGGGAACGCCGGTCACCCGCGTCACCGCGTCGGACATCGCCTCGGCGGGAAGTCGGCGACGATTGGAACGGGCATAGTTCCGCTGATCACCGGTGTTGGTCTCATTGGCAGTGGAACTTACCTGATAGACGTGTGAATTCAGGATCCGACGCATCGTGTGTTTCAGATCGAATTTGTGGGCCACAAAATCTTTCGCGAGCCAGTTCAGTAGCGACTCGTTCGTGGGTGGATTCGACGCCCGGAAATCGTCGACCGGATGCACGATCCCGACGCCAAAGAACTGGCCCCACAGTCGATTCACCACTGCCCGGGCGAAGAACGGATTATCTGGCTTTAACATCCAGTCCACCAATGCTTCCCGCGGATCCTGCGATTCCGGAATGTCGATGAAGGGACCATCTGGCGGCTTGGGTTTCATGACTTCACCAGAAACGGGATGCTTCACCTTTCCGCCCGGTCGCCAGTACCAATACTCGGGCTCACCTGAAATGGGGGTGGAGATTCCCTGGCCCTTCCGTTTCATCGAGCCGAAGAAGGCGGCGAGCTGGTAGTAATCCTCCTGTCCCCATTTCTCGTTCGGATGATGATGGCATTGGGCGCACTCCATGCGGACGCCAAGAAATATTCGGCTCGTGAAGGCACCGGCATCCGCTGCCACCCGTTTGTCTCGCAGCAGAACCGCCGGACCGTGCTCATGAGTGCTGCCGGTGGCGGTGAGAATTTCGCGGACCAGTTGATCGTAGGGTGTATTCGCCCGCAGCTTCCGACGCAGCCAACGATCCATCAGATAGACACCTTTCACACCCACGCGCAGGGTGTTAGGTCGTAAGAGATCTCCGAACTTCGTCGCCCAGTGATCCGCCCAATCCGGATCAGCCAGTAGCTCATTGATGAACGTTTCGCGTTTTTTCGGATCGTTGGACTTCAGGAACTTTCGCGCGCGATCGGCGGTCGGAAGCTTGCCCAACGCATCAAGCGAGGCGCGTCGCATGAACTCGCTATCAGAAGTTGCTTTGGAAATGAGCAGTCCCAGCTGCTGATGCCGTTTGTAAACCAACTTATCGATCTCGTTCCTGACCGGAAGTTTTGCATAGGCCGAGGCGGGCAGGCGCTTTTCAGTGGGCACTGCGACACGGGCGACCTCCACCTTATCCATGTAACGCACGATGACGACCCCTTCGCCGAACTGCATGCCCATCTTCACACGCCCGTGGTGATCGACGGTGGCGAGCGCCTGATCGTTGGATTGATACTCGGACAGATGACTGACGTTACGCTTGCTGTCATCGGAGTAGTGGGCAACGACCTTCAGCGATTGGCTGGCGTGGCGTTTGTACTGGCCGGTTGCGGGGGTGACCTCGATTCGTGTGAGGGTCGTCTCGTTGGTCGGGGCCCAAGGTGCGCCTTGCCCGATCCATTGGTGCAACAGCCGATAGAAGTCCGAGTCCTGGTCGAAACGTTTGCCACCCTCGTGATCGATCGATTGCGTGGCCTTCAGCAACATCAGGCTCTCCTCCGGCGCAGCAGGAAACACCCGCCGCCCTCGTGCACCCCGCACCAAGGCCCGATAGTCCGCCTTGGGATCGTAAGCAAACACCGACAACTGAAATCCGTTCTGTCCACCGGCCTTCGCATGGCAGCTGCCGTTACTGCAACCGGCCTTGCCCAGCACCGGCAGGATGTCATTGCGAAAGCTCAGCGTATCCGCGCTTCCGGAGAAGCACGTGAGCAGGATCAGCAAGGTGATGATTCCGGTTCGCATTTGGTTGCTTAGTCTAAATCAACAATCGGTACTTGAGAAACCATGAATCGACAGCAAAGCAAAAGTCACTTCAGATACTTTTCCAGTTTCCCCTTCGCCGCCCAGATCCCCAGGCCACCAGCGCTGTCGCCGGTGATCACCTGTTTTTTCGCGGGCGAGTAGGTGACGGACATGAGCTCCGCGTCCACCGAACCCCAGCTGCGCGCTTTCGCGCCGGTGGAACGTTGCGCTCCCTCGTGCAGCACCAGGTCGGTGAAGAGGCGGGTATACCCGTCTTCGCAGGTCGTGATGATCCAGTCGTCCTTGTCCTTGGGTTTTTCCAGGGTCGGATTCAGACGCCAGAACAGGCCGGTGATCGCTTTGGGTGCCGAGAACTCGCTGATCTGTTTTCGCGTCTTCACGTCCCAGACCTTGACCATCGCATCCGCACCGGCCGTCGCAATCCGATCGCCCTTGGGATTGAAATCCAGGGCGAGCACATAGCCGGTGTGTCCCTCGAAAGTGCCGGTGCGTTTCCAATCGCTCACCCGCCAGATTCTCGCCAGTTTGTCAGCGCTGGCGCTGGCGATGAATTTGTCGTCACGGCTCACTACCAGCGAATAGATCGTGTCGGTGTGGGCCGGATCTGTCTTTACAGGTTTCCAGTTGTCTGCATTAAAAATGGTCAGCGTTCCGGAACGGGTCGCCCGGCTGTCGGCCGCAGCAAGGAACCGGCCTTTGCCCGCGAAGACCAGCGCCGTCACCCGCCCGCGCAGTCCGGTTTCAATCACCTTGAGCTGTTTCCCGGAGGGAATGTCCCAGATCACAATTCGTCGGAATCCGCCCGACGCGAGCCGTTTCCCATCCGGGCTCCACGCGAGTGACTGGACCACGTCACGATGTCCCTTCAGTTCGAGGAGTTTCTTCGGCTCCTTGTCGGCCGGCTCATATAGAACGACCCGGTTGCCCCGTCCGGCAGCGAAATACTTGTCCGATGCCGCGACTGCGGCAATGGGCTGATACGCAGTGGCCAATGTTCCCCAATTGACTTCTTTGAGCGCACCGTCCGTGAGCGCGGCCTTGTCCCACGCGGCGCCGCCCTTGATCCAATCTTTCACCGCCTCAATCTCGTCGTCGGACAACTGTTTTTTCGGCGGCATGTGTGGATCCGCAGTTTTCGCGAGCAATTGGAGCAGCATGCTGTCGGAGGGCGCGCCCAAATCCACCACCGTTCCCGTGTCACCGCCCTTCATCATCTCCGCGCGAGAACTCAGCACCAGTCCACCTTTGCGTTTCTCCTCTCCGTGACAACGAAAACAGTTGTCACGGAGAATCCGCAAGCCGTGCAAATCCGCTGCGTCCACCGCGACAGCGAATAGGACGAGGACAATCAGCGGGTACAGGATACCGCGGCAGTTATCGTTAGGCTTGGTCACGAACGCACGAATGGACGCGTCCGCGCGAGTGCGACTTCAATCGAAACTGGGGTATCACAGCGGCCCGCGACCCGTTGGAGTTCACGCTTCGGCGTGCGAGTCAGGCAACGACTCGGTGGCGCGTTAAGAAATCTGCGCTCCTTTTTTGGCATCGAGAACCCTCCGCCCTCTGTAACGCCGCCGGATCTGGCGTAAGCCATTGACGCAATCGGGCAATTGTTTCAATCATCCGCGCGCTTTGATTCCCGAGAATCAAAGGACTATATATTTCATGAAACCGACGAATCGACCGGCAGTACTTATCATCCGCGACGGCTGGGGCTGGAGCGCATCTCCCCCGACTGAAACCGACGCCCATGGAAACGCCACCCTTCTGGCGGACACACCGGTGCAGGATCAGCTGGCCGCCGAGAATCCGGGCTCTTTCCTGACCTGCAGTGGCGAAGCCGTGGGTTTGCCCGCTGGGCAGATGGGGAATTCTGAGGTGGGTCACCTCAACCTCGGTGCCGGACGCGTCGTCTATCAGGATCTCACGCATATCTCCAAACAGATCCGGGACGGTAAATTCCAAAACAACGAGGCGATGAGCGCGGCGATGGAAAAGAGTCGCTCGACCCGTCTGCACCTGATGGGCTTGGTTTCGGACGGCGGCGTGCACAGTCACGAGGATCACATCTACGCGCTGCTCGAGATGGCGAAAGCCAAAAGCATCACCGATGTTCTCATCCACTGCTTCATGGACGGTCGCGACACGTCACCGACTGCGGGTGCCGGGTATCTGGAAAAGCTGCAGGCAAAGATTGAAGAGATCGGAATTGGCCGCATTGCCACCGTGGTGGGTCGCTACTTCATCATGGATCGAGACAATCGCTGGGAGCGGGTTGAGCAGGGCTACAATCTGATCGTCAATGGCGAAGGCGCTGAGAAGGCGGATCCGGTGGCGGCACTTCGCGAATACTACGAGGCGGAGAAGACCGACGAATTCATTCCCGCCACGGTGATCAGCGGAAACGACGGACCACTGATGCGCGATGGTGACAGCCTGATCTGTTTCAACTACCGATCCGACCGCGTGCGAGAAATCACCCGCGCGCTGATGCTCGCGGACTTCGACGGTTTCGAGCGCAAGACCCGGCCGCAGTTGAATTACGTCTGCTACACCTCCTACGACGAGGCGTTCGGCCTGCCGATCGCTTTTCCGCCCCGACCCATGAAGAACACGCTCGGCGAATGCCTGGCCGCAAACGGACTCAAACAATTGCGCTCGGCCGAAACTGAGAAATACCCGCATGTGACCTTCTTCTTCAACGGCGGTGTCGAAACTCCGAATGAAGGCGAAGACCGCTTCATGGTGGCCTCTCCCAAAGTCGCCACCTACGACCTCCAACCCGAGATGAGCGCCGGAGAATTGACCGCCGGCGTATGTGAACGGATTCGCAGTGGTGCATTTGACGCAGTGATTCTGAACTTTGCCAACCCGGACATGGTCGGCCATACCGGCAGCATTCCGGCGACAATGAAGGCGGTTGAAGCCACGGACCGCTGCGTGGGCGAGGTGTTGGCCGCCGTGAAGGAAATGGGCGGTGCCGCGCTGGTGACAGCCGATCACGGCAACGCAGAGCTGATGGTCGATCCCACCGGCAAACCGCACACGGCGCATACCACGAATCTCGTGCAGCTCTTCTACGTCGGCCCGGATCAGGATCAACGGCGGCTCAACGATGGCAAACTCGCCGACGTGGCTCCCACGCTATTGGCCATGCTCGGTGTCACGCAGCCGGAAGAGATGACTGGCAAGTCGCTGTTGGCGGACGCATGAATCAGGATCTGAAAACCGCACCCACGACCGATCCCGCGCCGATCCTGCGTTATCGCGATCGGCAATACGCCGCTGAACTGCTCGCCGCCGCGATCGTGCATTTGGATCTCTTCACCTGGCTGGAGGGCAACGCCGGAGCCACGACCGCCGCGATCTGTGCGCACTTCGAATTTGCGGAGCGCCCGGCCGATGTCCTGCTCACCCTGCTCCGGGCCAATGAATTCATCACTACCGATAAAGACGATCGAAATGAACTGACCACCGTTGCCCGGGAGCATCTCGTGAACGGTTCGCAGTGGTTCCTCGGACCCTACTACGCACCCATCCAGGATACGCCCATCGTAAAGGAGTTCCTGAAAGTTCTGCGAACCGGCAAACCCGCCCACTGGCAGGCCAAGGACGAGGGCAGCGACTGGCACGAATCCATGTTGTCGGAGGATTTCGCCCGGGGGTTCACCGCCCTCATGAACTGTCGGGGCATCGCCTTTGGGCAGGCGCTCGCAAAGGCAGTAACGCCACAACTTGGCGAACGTCGACGACTGCTCGATGTAGGCGGCGGTTCGGGGATCTACGCGAGCACCATGGTGTCCGCGCATGCGCAGCTGCGGGCCAAGGTTTTGGAACAGGCACCCGTCGATACCATCGCACGTGAGGAAATTCTCAAGCATGGCCTGCAGAACTCCGTTGAAGTAATCAGCGGTGACATGTTTGGCGATGCCTGGCCTGAGGACACGGAAATCGTGCTGCTCTCAAACGTTCTTCATGACTGGGATTTCCCCGAAGTTCGCCAGCTGCTGGAACGCACCTCAGAAACTCTTTCAAGCGGGGGACTCGTAATCATTCACGAAGCGTTTCTGAATGATGACAAGACCGGTCCACTCCCGGTGGCGGAGTATTCGGCCTTGCTGATGAACATCACCCAAGGGAAATGTTATACGCCGGCTGAGTATGGCCGGATCTTGACGGAACTTGGTTTTAAAGTCGGTCCTTACGAAGATACGATCGCTGATCGTGGATTCATGACCGCGGTCAAACTCTGACCGGATTCATCCAACCCGAACTGTTCTCTGTCCGAACCGGGTGTCTTACTCTCCTGCGTTGTCGAGACCGCCGCGACTATTTCTTCGGGCTCGCTGCTTTCTTTTTCTCGGTCCGCTTCAGGAGCATGGCGTGGACTTTGGCGCAGTCACCCATGTAGCCGGCATTCGCCGCCAACTGGGCAGCTTTCATGATGTGTTCGCGTCCCTTGGCGTTCTGGCCGTGGGATTCAAAGTAGAGACCGATGTAGTAGTGCGCGTAAAAGGCCTGATGTTCCACCGCGTCGGGCGTTCCGGTATTGGCCTGCTTGAGAATTTCTTCAACGGTGTTCTTTCCGGCATAGAGCCCGTGTATTTCCATCATCGGTATGCGGCGATCACCGGCGATGGGAATCAGATCCTTTTTGGCGCGCTCGATTCCGAGCGAGCGGGCGGTGCAGATGTAATGAAACACGGCGTTTTCCACATCGGCGGAATTCACGGTCTGGTGCATCTCAAATTGCTTTCGGCCATCGGCGAAACGTCCGGCGTAGTAGTGGGCGATGCCACGTTGCCAATGGTAGGGTTCACTCTCCGGCTTCAGTTCGATGTATTTGTCCCAATCCTTGATCGACTCCTCGATCATGGCCTGTCGGAAGTGGGCGCTGCCCCGTTCCTGATACGCGACCTCGGAGCGTGGTTGCAGCCGGATCACTTCGCTGTAATCGGCCGCCGCTCCGGCGTTGAATTTAAGAGCTACCTCGGTGGTCCCGGCCCGCTTTGCCAGCGCGCCGAGCAGCTGGGCCCGAAACATGCGGATGTCCAGATTGTTCGGTGCCTTCTTCACCTCCGCCGAGACGATGGTCAATGCCTCCCCAAATCGACCGCTTCGATAGGCATCGTTCGCCTGTTGGATCTGTTGGTCCAAGGCACTCGGTGTCTTGTCGGCGCCCATCACAAGGGAGCCCAAAGCGAAGGAGGTAAAGACGGTCAGGATGAATTTTCGCATTCGGGCGATCCTAGGTCCGACAACCCGAGGCTTCAACGAATATGAGAGTGCCGATTGCTTGTGAAGGCGGCGGACTGCCCATCGGACTCGCCCAGGGGAACACGGACTACTTTGAAGAAACCGTCCAACTCAAGCTTGGGGACCGGCTCCTGCTCTACTCCGACGGACTCGCAGATGCGGTGAGTAAGACTGATCAACTCTTCGGTTCCAGCCAACTCCTTCAATACACCGCTGCGTCTTCCCACAAATCTCTTCGCGACTGGATCGACGGTCTTTTGATCGAGTTGAAAAACTGGCGCGGCGGAAACGAGATCAACGACGACGTCTGCATTCTGGCTCTGGAAATCAAATAGCCGGGGTGGTGGTCGCCTTTGTCGAGCGCGCGCTACGGCAATGCCTTGGCGATCTCCCGGGCCACCTGCCGACCGAGCAGTTCGCTGCCCTTCTGGTTCCAGTGCACATCCGCAGGGCCCTTGGTGTATTTCTTCCGGTCCGCTGAAATGCACTCGTAGAGATCGTTGACTGCCACACCATTCGCCTTCATGACCTTGGTGGCGGCTCCGTTGAACGCGTTCGCCTGCTTTTCGGAGACGAGCACCTTGATCTTGTGTTCAGCCTCGTCGCAGGGCGGGGTGGTGGTTGCGAATATCAGCGAGGCTCCGGTGGTCTTCAGCACTTTGGTGATCTGTTCGAGGTTCTTGGCATAGAACTCAGGGGTGGCCCGCTGCTCCTGCCGCCAGCCGTACCAATCCCACAACCCGAAGTTGAAGTGAATGACGTCCCACCGGCCATCACCGATCCATTCCTTCACGCTCTCAACGCCCCGAGCACTGAAGGCGCCATTGGTCTTGATTCGATGGACGTTGGCCTTGCCCTTCAATTTCCGGCGAACCGTGGTTGTGTAGGCGATCGAAATGGAATCCCCGATCAGCAGCACCCGTGGCAACTTCGGATCGTCCGTCGGATTGACAAACGGTTTGTGGTACTCCTGCCCGGCAAACGGGTCGGCCGCACTGGCGGAGAAAACGCAGCAAGAGAGAACGGACAGCAAGAGACGTTTCATTGCGGCTGACTGTTGCCGGGTATTCGCCGATCCGAAAGCGCTTTTTGTCCGGACATCGGGTTGGAGCTCACGCTTCAGCGTGCCGGGCCTGAAGGGCTCGAACAAGTTCGCGCCCACACGCTGCTGAAGCGTGAACTCCAACCGGTGTGTGACTCGCCACACACTTCAGCAATCACGCCCAGGTGAACTTCAGAATCTCGATCAGACTGAATGTTCTGTGACGGGTCGAAGTCCAAGCCGGACACCATGAAAGAAGAAGGCACCAATCGACGTCGTTTCATCCGCAATTCGTCGGCCACGGTCGGTGGCGCTGCGGTCGCATCCCAACTCGCATTTCCGTCCGTCACCTTCGGCGCGGATCTGGCGAAGAAATTCAAGATCGGGCTGATCGGCTGCGGCGGACGGGGAACTGGCGCGGCGAACCAGGCCCTGAACGCGGACAGCAACACGGAGATATGGGCGCTCGCAGACATGTTCCCCGAACAGATCGAACGCACGGAGAAGATCCTCACGACCCAGCACAAGGATCGGGTGAACGTCGCCAAAGGCCGTCGCTTCACCGGGATGAACGCCTACGAGAAGCTTTTGGACAGTGGCGTCGACATCGTGCTCATCGCCACGCCGCCCGGATTTCGGCCGATTCACTTTCGCGCGGCGGTGAACGCCGGCAAACACGTGTTCGCCGAGAAGCCGGTGGCCACGGATGCCCATGGCGTGCGTGACGTGCTCGCGGCCAACGAGATTGCCAAGAAGAACGGAACCGCGGTCGTGTCCGGACTGTGTTGGCGCTACGAGACCGGCATGCGGAAGATGGTGAAGGCGATTCAGGACGGCGCGATCGGGAACATCGTGAATGCGGAATCCACCCGCTATCTGAAGGGCGTTTCCAAGATGGCCGAGCGACAGGAGGGCTGGACGGATCTCGAATATCAGATTCGCAATTGGTACTACTTCACTTGGTTATCCGGAGATTTCATCGTTGAACAGTTTGTTCACGAGCTCGACAAGATGTCCTGGCTCTTCGGCAAATATCCACAGAGCGTCATTTGTTCGGGCGGCCGGATTTCGCGCACGGAGGAGAAGTTCGGCCACGTCTTCGATCACTTCAACGCGATCTATCAATACGATGACGGTCGCCGCTATTACGCCTCCACCCGCCATCAACCCGCGTGTGACGGTACCTTCCGGGACAGCGTGTTCGGCACGGAAGGGTGGGCGGATCTCATGAAGTTTACGATTCACGGAAAAGAAGAACCGGTGCGACTGGCGAAGCGACGCACCGACATGCATCAACTGGAGCATGATGAGATGTATGCAGCTCTGCGGCAGGGTGAGATCCCGAACAACGGCGAATACATGGCCCACTCCACCTTGATGGGCATCATGGCCCGTGAGTCTGCCTATACCGGCAAAGAACTCACTTGGGAACAGGCGCTCAACTCCAAGCGGCGCATTGTGCCGGCGAAGTTTGATTGGAACATGGATCTGCCTGATCCGCCGGTGGCGAAGCCGGGCGTGACGCCGTTCATCTGAGATCCTCCAAGAGGCGTTTCAAATGGAGCTTTGGATACAACCCACAGTGGCCTGAGTCCAAAGGTCCAATGACTTCTGTCCCCCGGTCCTAGTCTTTCAACCAGGCGGCAATCAGCTCGCGGCAATGTTCCAGTTGTTTGTATCGGGCGACCTCCAAGGGCATTGTGAGAAGCTGTTGTCGGAGCCCGGCTGCAGCCTTGGGGAATGAGATCACCTCGGTGAGAGGGATCACTTCGAGGCGAATCCCAAAGAGCAGTCCGCCTGATTCGGGCAGGGCGAGAAGAGCCTGATTCTCGATCCGAACAAATATTTCATGCGCCTGCACCGTAGCATCGAGTTGCGGCAGTTCCCGGACGGGATGCTGGTTCAGATCTGGTACGCGACTCATTCCCCAGTTTGATCGCAAGCGCACGATTCCGGGTTTCATCCCCTGGAGATAGCGGCTGATCATGGGGCCGAGCTGCGCGTTGAGTCCAGGCACGGGTTCGTGAATGGCACCGATACCCAGCCCGATCTTGTCGGTGAGACGCCACGAGGAGGGAAAGCAGACGCTCCCGCCACGAAGCACGGCACCGAGTTCCGCGTCGGTTTGCAGCAGAATAAAATCGGGTTCCAGGATTCGGCCAAGCTGCTCGCAAGACTGGATGTCCATGTCGTCGTCGATCGCCTTCCATTGCTTCAGCAAAGCGACAGATTCGGCGAGCAGCGCGGCGGAAGCCTCAGTGTCTGCAGCGTACAAGGTTGGGGCTTGATGGAGCCATTTCTCCCGTTCTGAGAGCAGTCGTTCTCGCTCCGCTGAGGCGCCGAAAAAGTCCGGCCCGGATCCCGGCTTCAGTCCAAACTGGAATCCAAATTCAGGGGGCGTGAACAGCTGGGGCCACGCGGGATTCATTCCTTGTCCTTCGCCGGTTCGGTTTCATCGAAATCCTCCTCATCGTATTCCTCGGAGCCAGAGCGATAGAGAATCGGGTAGAGACTCGTGTAGTCGTCCGTCCAAAGCGCGACCTTGACGTCAGAAGGCTCCATCTCTTCGCCCAAGGAGCTGGTTTGGATGGCTTCCACCAGAATCGGATCCTTGTTGAGAATCATCCAGGTGGATTCGTACACCCAGGGATTCCCCGCGAGGTTTTCGTCGGAAATGATTGCGACATGATATCCGTAGAGTTCCGCTGCGTTCCGAACCACGGGTTCCAGATCGAGATATCGGTTGCTGATATGAATCGCCAGACAGCCGTTGGTCTTCAGCTGTCGCTCGTAGAGGGCGAAGGCTTCCTTGGTCAACAGATGCACTGGAATCGCATCGCTGCTAAACGCATCCAGTGCCAGCAGATCAAACTGCTGCGACTCTTCCTTCTCCATGTTCAGACGCGCATCGCCCAGAGCGACGTCCACTCTCGCTGCGGAGTCGTCGAGGAAAGTGAAATGATCCCGGGCGAGACGCACAACCTCCGGATTGATCTCGTAAAATCGGAACACGTCCCCGGGTTTTCCATAGGCGGCCATGGTTCCCGTACCGAGCCCCACTACGCCGACCACGCGGTTCGTTGTTTGAGGCAGGAGATCTATCGCAATTCCGACCCCGCTATCCATTCCATAGTAGGAGGTCACATAGTCACGTTGCCCCTCGGCCATCACCTGGAAACCGTGGGTGATTCTGCCGTGGCGCAAGAGCAGGTAAGGAGTCTGTTCATCGTCGTCTTCCTCGTACTCCAAGACCGCCATCGAACCGTAGAAGTTGCGCACTGAGGTAACCACATTCGTTTCTTTGTCCCGCGCCTGCCAATAGAGCCCCACACTGATGGCAAGCACCGTCACCCCGCCGGCGTACCAAACCTTGAAATGCCAAAGCTCAAACGCCTTTTCCTGAGCCCGGGGATGACACGCAATCCAGCCAAGTACGGCCGCCAGCCAGAGCGTCCAATGGAACTCCACGTAAGTGACGAAGAAGATCGGGGCGAGCACGGCCACAAAGAATCCACCGAGCGCACCGCCCACCGAGATCATCAGATAGAAGCGGGTCAAAAAGCGCGGGTCCGGTTTGAGCCGCACGAGTTCGCCATGACAGATCATGCAGGCCGAGAACAGCAGTACCGAGAAGCCTCCGATCTGCCAGAACACATTGAGCGTATCCAATTGCTCAATCACCGTGATGATGCTCGCGATGCTCAGCACAAAGAGCGGCAGGAAGACCCGGCGCCAGTAGATCTTAATCTCCGCGAAACAGAAGATGAAGGTGAGCAGATAGATCGCCAGCGGCAGCACCCAGAGGAAGGGAATCACCGCCACGTCCTGGGTGAGTTTGTTGGTCGTGGCCAGGAGGAGCGCTGAGGCGCTGGCCGACAACATCAGCCAAAGACCGACCTGTCTGCGGGTCACCGGTTCCACCTCAGATTGATCCTGACCCCCGGCGGCGAGTTCCGGATTCTCGTTGTCGCGGCCCCAGATCCAGAGCCGGGCCGCACACCAGGCACAAAAGACAACGAACACCATCAACCCGACAGACCAGATGCCGCTCTGGTCGCGGCGGCTGAATTCCGATTCGAAGTAGAATGGAAAACTCAACAGCGCCAGCAATGAGCCCACGTTCGAAAGGGCGTAGAGCGAATACGGCGATCGGCCGGGATGAATCCATGAAAACCATTTCTGCATCAGCGGTCCGGTGCTCGACAGGACGAAGTAGGGCAGACCGATACTGGCCAGGAGCAGAAGCAGAATATGGCCGGTGGGTTCCGTTCCCGGTTCCGGTTTCCAACTGTCCGCCGGCGTGATGGGCAGTAACGTGACTGCCGCCAGCAGCAGGAGTATATGGAGGGCCGCCTGCTTCTGCGGCTTCACCCAGCTGCTGAGCCAGTGCGCATACGCGTAGCCTCCCAGCAGCAGGACCTGGAAGAAAAGCATGCAGGTTGTCCAGACCGCCGGGCTGCCTCCGAACCACGGAAGAATGTACTTACCGATCAAAGGCTGGACCTGGAAGAGCAGGAACGCCCCGATGAATATCGTGAGTGCAAAGACAGGCATGCGATGAGCCCGAACCCAGACGGGCTATGAGGCGGGCGATACTGTTCGGAGCTTTGCAGGCTTTGCCAATCGCAAAATCGCCCGCTCGGTAGGGTGGGCGATTTTGCGAAGAGGGTCGTGAGATGGACCCTGAGGCGGACCGTGAATTGGTGCTTGGAATTCTTTCGTGGCACACACATGTATTCCGCTGAACGTGTCGAAGAAATCTCCAGTGGCAAAAGCATCACCGGCCGAAGGTGTGGAAGCAGGCGTGAGCACCGCTTTGGGAGCGCGTCTGACGCCGCGGGTATTCGCCGCGATTCTGGGGCTGCTCATCTTCGTCACCTATCCGGACGCGATCATTGGGGATGGGACATTTGTGCTGAAGGATTACGCGGTGTTCGGCTATTCGTTGGCCCACCATCACAAGGTGAGTTTTGGGGAGGGAACCCTGCCGCTGTGGAATCCCCTGAACGATTGCGGTCTGCCGTTCTTGGCGCAATGGAACACGCTCACCCTTTATCCGGGGTCGTTGATCTACCTGCTGTTTCCGCTTTCGTGGTCACTGGGAATTTTCTGTCTGCTGCATCAGTTCGCCGGCGGCCTCGGCATGTACTTTCTGGCGCGACGCTGGACGGGGAACAACCTGGCGGGGGCGGTGGCTGGATTGGCCTTCGCCTTCAACGGGTTGACCCAACATTGCCTGATGTGGCCGAACAATATCGCGGCTTTGGGTTGTCTGCCCTGGGTGTGGTTGCTCGCGCGGCGTGGTTGGTTGGAGGGCGGCCGCTGGCTGGCCGCTGCGGGATTGATGGGGGCGATGCAGATGCTGACGGGCGCTCCGGAAATCATTCTGCTCTCCTGGGCAATGCTTTCCGGTTTCGCGCTGCTGGATCTTTTCGCTACCCGCCAGCCGGCGGCGATGGACGGCGTATCGGTGAAAGTCATGTCATTGCGGTTCGGTGGCATCGTTGGACTGATCTCGTTGATCGCGTCGCCGCAACTGTTGCCATTTATTGACATGCTCGCGCATTCGCCGCGCGTTGCCACGGAGGACATTGTGGACTGGCCCATTCCGCTGCACGGCTGGGCGAATTATTTGGTGCCGCTGTTTCATACACAGACAAACGCCATTGGCGCGTGGAAGCAGATTGGTCAGGGCTGGACCCATTCCTATTATGCCGGAGTGGGGATATTGTGGTTGGCGTTCATCGCGATGTGCCGCGAACGCAACGCGATGACGATCTTCATGATGATTGCCTTCGTGGTATCGCTGCTGCTGGGAATGGGCGACAACACCCCGGTGTACACTGCGGTGTCGAAGGTGATCCCGTTGGGATTCATGCGCTTTCCCGTGAAGTTCATCGTGGTGGCGACGATGGTTTTGCCTCTGCTCGCGGCATACGGCGTGCGGGGACTGCAGCGGCCGAAACAGGAACTGCAGGACGTGTTCATCTCCGCGCTGTTGATCGTGGGGCTGATCATGACGGTGTATTGGATGATCGGGGCGCGGCCGGACGAACTGGCCCACCCGTCGGAGACTTACGCGAACGCGGAAGCCCGGCTGTTGCTGTTCGCGCTGTTTGGGGCGGTGCTGATCTGTCTCTCCCATGCGAGCATGGAACGGATGCGTCCGTGGTTGGCTATCGGGTTGCTGGTGGTTCTGTGGTTCGACCTCAAGAATCATCAACCCTTTCTCGCGCCAACGATGACACGGAACAATTATCTGGTACCGAATCCGACCGTGCGCAAACTCACTCCCGCAGTGAGGGAGGGAGGAGAGCGGGTGCTCCTGCTTGGAGTCACCCAATTGCAGAATACTTTTCGATCCACCTCTACTCTGGAGGACAACTTCATCCAGAACCGGCTGGATCTTTACAGCAACCTGAACTTGCTGGAGGGAGTTGCGAAGATCGACGGATTCTTCTCCATGTGGTTTCCCGAAAAGAAGGAAGTGGAGTCTCTGCTCTATCGCCTCGGCACCACGAATGTCATGCCCGGGCTGGCTGATTTTCTGGCGATCCGGCAGACGACGTCCCCGACGGAATTCATGGAGTGGCAGTTGCGTCCGAGCGCGCACCCGATGGTTACTGCCGGACAGACGCCGGTGTTTCTCGGGCCGACGAACACCATTGAACGGATGTCGCAGCCGGCTTGGGATTCCAGCCAGGAAGTCTTTCTTCGCCCTGAAGTGAGGGCACGGGTCAAGTCAGCGGCGTCCGCCGATGCGAAGGTGTCGGACGTGCAGCTATCGGCCCATGAAATTCGATTCAAGGTAAGCTCGACAAACGAAGCCTTGGCGGTGATCGCGCAGAATTTTTATCATCCGTGGAAGGCCAGCGTGGGCGGCAAACCGGTTGAGTTGTTGCGGGCGAATCATGCCTTTCAAGCGGTCGCGGTGCCGGCGGGAGAACACGAGGTGATTCTGCGTTATGTGGATCACAAGTTCCGCTTGGGATTGGGTCTTTCCGTCTTCGGACTGATGATGTGTGGGTGGTTGTGGCGCGTCGGGAGGAAGGTTGATGCGTCCGGATCGGGCCAGGCTTGTGAGTGAGTCTGCCGCACAATCCAAGCCGACTTCGGGCATTGAGGAGTGGTTCTCGCTGGGACGGTTTTCGCTGGTGCTCGCGTTCGCCTTCGGAGCGGCTTTCTGGGGTGTGGTGACCGGTTCGGAAAGCTTTTACCGTTCGGATTATGGGGTGATCGGTTATCCGGCGATGAGTTATCTGAAGGAGCAGATGCTCACCGGAAACCTGCCGCTATGGAATCCCCTGAGCAACTGCGGTGCGCCCTTTCTCGCGCAATGGGGGACGATGTGCCTTTACCCGGGAACGCTGTTTCTGCTGGCCGCGCCCCTGACTTGGGCCTTGGGCGTCTTCAGCCTGGGTCATCTTTGGCTCGGTGGCGTGGGCATGTATGTCCTCGCGCGCGATTGGACGGGGAACAACGTTGCGGCGGCATTCGCCGGGGCGGCGTTTGCATTTGGCGGTGCGACCTTGGCCTGTCTGATCTGGCCGAACTATTGTGTGGGTCTCGGCTGGATGCCGTTGTTGGTCTGGTCGGCGCGGAAGGCATGGCTGCTGGGTGGGGGCTGGATCGCGATTGCGGCCTTGGCCGGGACGATGCAGATGTTGGTGGGCGTCCCGGAACTGGTGTTGCTGACCTGGCTTTTACTGGGTCTGCTTTGGCTCTGCGAGATTCCGGAGAAAAACCGGGCATGGCACTGGCTGAGTCTGCCGCTGCTGGTGATTCTGGTTACGGGTCTGTCGATGGCACAACTGCTCCCTTTCTTCGATCTGCTTGCGCAGTCACAGCGGGACGCGAGCTTCGCGGATCAACGCTGGCCGATGCCCATCTGGGGCTGGGCAAATCTGTTCGTCCCGCTGTTTCACTACGGCCGAACGGATCAGGGTGTGCTGATGCAACAGGGACAGTTCTTTCTCTCCTCCTACTATCTGGGTCTCGGTGTAATGACCTTCGCGTTCTTGGGGATGTGGAAGCGGCGTGAAAAACGGGTGTGGATACTCGGTGGTCTGACGGTGCTGGTGCTGGTGCTGGCATTGGGGCGACGTGGAATGCTGTATTCCGTGCTGGTGGATCTGTTCCCCGGTGGCGGGATCGCGCGGTATCCAATCAAGTTTGTATTGCTGGCGGCGTTTACGATGCCACTGCTCGCCGCCTTTGGGGTGGCGCATTTTTTGGAGCGGACGGCGGCCCGGGCAGAGAATCGGTTTCGCGAATTGACCACGGTGATCGTGGCGGTGATTGGCGAGGTGTTGATTCTGTTGGCCGTGGCGCATTGGTTGAAAAATCCGTTTGATGTCCTGCCGGATGTGGGAACGAACACCGCCGGGCGTCTGATTTTGTACGGGCTGTTGATGCTCGCCTTTCTCAAAGGCAGTGACCCTGAAATCGCGCTGCGACTGCGGAAGGTTTATCTCACGCTCGCATTTTCTTTCATGACTATTGATCTGGCGACTCATCTGCCGGGACAGAACCCAACCTTGAGCGTCGGATTGTTCGGGCGAGACGTGCTGCGTGACACCCGAAAAATGGTTCCGCCATTGCGAAATGAAGGGCGGGTCATGATTTCTCCGGCGGCAGAAGATCAGCTGCTGCTCAGCAAGGTGAAGGATCCGACTCAGGATTGGGTCGGCAAACGGCTGTCCTTTTGGTCCAACCTGAATCTGTTGGAGGGGGTGCCGAAACTGAACGGATCGATGACGCTGATCGCGCGGGGTCAGGACGAAATTCAGAAACGTCTCTACCCGAAGAAAGGCGATCCCGCCGCCGCCGAAGGATTGAAAGATTTCCTCGGCGTAAATCTGATTACGGCGGACGGAAGTGTGGTCGGCTGGACGAACCGCAGTACTGCAATGCCCCGGATTTCCGCGGGGCAGCGGATATTGGTGTTGCCTCAGGGAGAAACCCTGGACGCTGTTCTCGCGCCGAACTTTTTGCCGCGCGAAGTGGTGTATCTGACCACGGATGAATCGGAGCCTCTCGTCGCCCGACGTGGAACCTTGGCACGGATATCGGTTAGCGAGGCGGGACCGAATCGGATCATCTGCGAAGTGGAGGCGTCCGAGCCAACAATTGTAGTTGTGGCGCAGACATACAACCGGAACTGGCGCGCGCACGTAAACGGTCAGCCGCTTGCCATTCGGCTTGCCAATCACGCCTATCAGGCGGTTCCGGTTCCGGAAGGCAAATCAGTCGTGTCCTTCGAATATCGCGAACGGGGACTCGAGCGCGGCGCGTTCATTTCGGTGGCCACCGCGCTGGGGCTGTTTGTTTCGCTGGCATTGACCCGGCGCCGTCGCCGGGAACAGAGTGCGTCTTCGCCCGACAGCGTTTGATCGTTCGATGAACATCCAGACAAAACCCGAAGACAACAGTTCCACCGACTCGTGGTCTTGGCTTTCCACGAAGCGGTTTGCCCTGCTGTTGGGGGCGCTGTTGTTGATCTCGTTTCATTCGGTGCTCTTCGGGGATCAGGCGTGGTTCTATCGGGACTATGGGTTCCTCGGTTATCCTTTTGCGTTTTTTAACCGGGAGGCATTTTGGAGTGGGGAGATTCCCTTCTGGAATTCACTCATCCACTGCGGGGTACCGCACTTCGCACAATGGAACACCATGGTGCTGTATCCGGGATCGCTGATCTATCTGCTGTTGCCGTTGCCGATCGGACTGGCGTGGTTCTGCGTGCTGCACCTTTTTCTCGGCGGCATGGGGATGTGGCGTTTGGCACGTCTCGACACCGGCTCCAACTTCGCGGCCGCGTTTGCCGGGGTCGCGTTTGTCTTCAGCGGATTGATGTTGGCTTGCGTGATCTACCCTAACTATCTGGTGGCATTCGCCTGGCTGCCCTGGCTGTACCGCTGGGCGCGTTCGGCGCTTAAGCCAGACTGGCAATGTCTGGTCAAGGCAGTACTCGCGGGCAGCATGCAGATGTTGAGCGGCGCACCCGAACTGATTCTGATGACGTGGATGATGATCGGTGCCGTCGCCCTGGCAAATGCCTGGGGCGCGAATGTCGAACAACGTGGCGCGCAGCTGAAAACCGCCGGGTCATTTTTGGGCCTGATGGTGGTTTTGATCGCCGGCTTGTGTGCGTTTCAACTGCTGCCCTTCTTTGATCTGCTGCTGGGTTCACAGCGGGGAACGGATACCGGCGATGGATTCTGGTCGCTCCCAGCCTGGGGATGGATCAATTTTGTCGCGCCGTTGTTCTTCCACTTTCAGACCGCCCAAGGTGTGTTTGTGCAATCAGGGCAGGCGTTCTTTCCCACTATCTATCTGGGGACGATTACGGTTGGGCTCGCATTGCTGGCGCGGGGTGGAAGGCGGTTTGAGATTGCGGCCCTCTGGTTGTGTGCGGGCGCGGCATTGGTTTTGGCCTTGGGGAACGCCACCTTTGTCTACCCGTTGCTCAAGTCGGTGTTCCCGATCGGACTGGCGCGGTTTCCCGTGAAGGGAATCCTGCTGCTGGCATTCATCCTACCGCTCTTGGCCGGTCATGGGCTCGCCACTTGGGAGCGCTGCCGCGGATGTCGCCGGATGCTTTGGGTCCCAGGCTTGGCGGTTGGTTTGGTGATTGGGCTGGGTATTGTTCTTGGCATGAACGCGCCGCTGCCGGAGTTGCGCGCTCCGGCTACGACGGAGAACGCGATCGTGCGACTCGTGCTTCTGATTGTCGGACTGCTTCTGCTGGGGATTTGGCAACGGTGCTCTGATGCGTTGCGGCGGATTGCACCGGTGGGTTTGATTCTCATCGTTTGGATTGATTATCAAATTCACACCCCGATTTTGAACCCGACTATTTCGGCGGAAGCATTTCAACCTGGCCTGGCGGCGGCATATCACTCTCAAAGCAATCCCGCGTTCACCAATGCGACCGGGCGGCTGATGCTGAGTCCCGCAGCTGAGCAGGCTTTGCATCGACGAATGGTTCCGAAGTTTTTCGATGATTTTGTCGGCCAACGGCTGGCGTACTGGGGAAATCTGAACATGCTCGATGGAATTCCCAAGGTGAACGGCGCCGCGACTCTCACCCCCGAACGCTGGACTCTTTTCGAAACGGACCTTTATCAGGACACCGAAATGTCGCATACAAGCCTCATGGATTTCGCCGGCGTGGATCGGGTAACGGTTGCCGGCGAACTACTGAAATGGCGTATTCGCCCTACGGGAATGCCGATGGTGACCGCCGGACAGTCACCCGCCAAGTTGTCGCCCGCTTCGGGAAACTGGTGGCGCGGCACGACTTGGGACCCCAGGTCGCTGGTCTATCTCGAGACGGAGGCCGGATCGTCCAATTCTGTGTCAGCCGAGATCTCCCATCTCCAACGATCGAGGAATACGATTACATTTAACGTTAATGCTGTCAGTGAAACGGTGGCTATTGTATCAGAAAGTCACTTTTCTGGCTGGAGTGCGCGTGTAGATGAAAAGTCTGTTCCGGTCGGTTCGGCCAATTTCGCGTTCATGTCGATCCCAGTTCCTGCGGGCGAGAGCAACGTCGTGCTCAAATATCGCGATCCGGGATTCTTCATCGGTGCGCTCGTCTCTGCGCTTACCTTCGGCGGGTGCCTCCTGCTGTGGCGCTGGGGAAGGTTGGAGGGGCCCACCGGGAACGCTCACGGAAGTGAGACAAAATTGCCCATGTAGGCGGAATTTGTGAGGAGTGGCTGGGTCGTCGCCTTACAGGGTTTTCCCGAGGCGTCTGAGTGACCCTTTACCTTGACTGAATTTGCGCGAAAATTCTATTCTATAAAGGAATCCAGGCCATTTTTACCAGTATCCGTTCGTGTCTCCGTGCAGTTTTGCCTCGATTCAAGAATTGGCGGGCTTCCCGTGGCCGCTGGCAACCCAGATTTAGAAGAATGACTAAACCTTCGAAATGGCTCCTGCTCTTGATGGCAGGAGTTTTGTTGATCCTTTTCGTCCGGTTCACACAGCCGGAATCGCCGTCAGTACAGCAGACCCAGGCACCGACCGTAGATTCGGCGGAAGCCAGGCCGTCGGCGACAGCTGCGATCGGCCGGCCCCTGACGCGACTCACGTCGATCAATGTAGCCGCGCCCGATCTCGCGCTGATCGCCGCAAAGTCGAACGTGGTGGAGATTGCCCGACCGGAGAAGATCGACAATCGCTCTTTTGGCAGTGGATGGGGCAAAGAGAATCTTCCGGAACTCGCCGCGTTTTCCGCTTGGGCGACCGATCCGAATGCAGCACCGGCACTGGGCGTTCCGTTGGCCGCCGCCCGGCGGATGGAACTCAAGCGCCTGATCGGAAAAGATCCGGAACTCGCGATTGCCTATGCGGTGCCTTTCATGGTTCGAAAGAATCTGCCGGAAGCCGTAGTTGCGTTGCTTGAGGAGACGGTTTCTGATCGGGGTCAATTTTCGACCTTGGCAGTCGGTTTTCCAAAGGAGCCGCAACCGTCGCATTGGATCGAAGCGCAGGTGGGTGATCGCTTCTTTCGCGCGAATACCTATGGGAGTCGTCGCCATCCACCCGAGTACACGGACACGCCGGTTCATGGGATTGCGATCGATCGTGAGCTTGCTCTCTCGGAGGAGACCGTTCGGAATGTCAGCATTGGCGAGGCACTGGCAAACACGGGAGTGCTGCCCACCAGTTGTTCCGCCTGTGTGACGTTGGGCAATGGCGGCGCGCATGCTCACGCCGCCGCGGATATTTTCTCACACGCCGGAAGTGGTCTGGTCCGCTCCTGTTGTGCAGCCCATCAACATGCCCACGCCGGACTCGTGGCCGGGATGAGTGCGAACGAAGGTGCCCAAGGCAGCGACAACGTCTTTCCGCGGCCCACCGCCAGCCAGACAACCGGGACCAACCGGATCTTGGTGATCCGCGTGGATTTCACCGATATTCCAGGCACGCCAGTCGGCTTTGGCGGTGCTTCGATCACGGAGCAATATGTTTTGGATCAGTGGAATATGGCCGGTGGCATGCGCGAGGTTTATCTCAACAGCTCGTTCGGTAAACTGGACATCCAGGTCACGACCAACGACGTGACGTCAGTCTTGCGGATGCCCCAGACGTCCTCGGTTTACCTCACGAACTCAAGCCTGATGCATCAGGACGGTCGCAATCTCGCCGCGGGAGCCGGATTCACTTTGGCAAATTACAACAAGATCGCCGTGGTGTTCAGCGACATCGGCGTGCCATGGGCAGGTCTGGGCAGCGTGAACGGACCGTATTTTTGGATGAACGGCAACTGGGACGTGCTCGTGGTGACCCATGAGCTGGGTCACAACTACGGCCTGTTACACGGCAATCGGTGGGCGGTCAGCACCAACTCTCCGCCATTGGGGACGGCCGCCGACCTGTCCCTCAGTCCAAACGACCCGCTCTATCCCAGTCGTGAATACGGTGACCAATTTGAAATCATGGGGAACAACTTCAACATGATTCGTGGGAACATGCACTTCAACCACTGGTTCAAGAACTATCTTCACTGGTATCCAAATGACCGGGTCATCAACGTCACGAATTCTGGTGCGTATCGGGTATTCCGGTTTGATGATCGCAGCGCGGGTTTGAATCCGACGCTGGCTTTGAAGGTGACCCGCGACCTGGGCCGGAATTATTGGATCGGTCACCGCGCGCTGAACGTTGCGAACCAATCAAACAACATTCCCGACAGTGCGTATGTGTTGTGGGGATACAACTTTCGCCGACAGTCCGATCTCATCGTGATGAACGGAGACCCTTCGCTCTTCCCCAGCAATGCGGGGTTGGAAGTCGGGCAGACCTTTGGCGATCCGGCGGCGGGACTCACCGTCCGTATGCTGGGCACCGGTGGTCTCGGACCAGGAGCCTACATCGATCTGCAGATCGATGTGGAACCCCGTATCGACTTTCAGGAACCCATCTACCACGTGGAGCAACATGTGGGGGAAGCGGTTCTCATGTTGAACCGCGAATTCAATTTCCAGAATGTGATCGCCGCGAATTATCGAACGCTGGACGGTACCGCCATCGCGCCGACGCACTATGTTGCCACGGCCGCGGCGGCAGGCTGGGCGGCGCTGGACTCACAACCCAAACCGATCCGCATCCCGATCAGTAGTTCGCCTTCCGTGCTCAGCAACGCCACCTTCAGTGTTGAAATCACCAACGTGACCGGTGGTGTTTCAATCTTTGAGAAAACAAGCACAGTTCGAATTCACGCCCCGGGTTCGACCGAGCCGTTCCTGAATCCGGGCTTCATCAACAGCGGAGTCAATCGCGCTGTGCCCCTCCCCAACGGCGATATCGTGGTCGGCGGCAACTTCACCAGCATCGGTGGTCAGGCCTACGGCCGCGTCGCAAAGATGGATTCCATTGGAACGGTGCTCACAAATTTCCCGGTCGTTCCCGGTGCGAACAACGAAGTTTTGGACCTGTTCGCCCAACCGGACGGCAAGGTCGTCATCGGTGGAACGTTCCTCTCAGTCAATGGCAGTTTCACCGAAGGCTACATCTCCCGGCTCGATACCAACGGCCAACTCGACACCAACTTCAATCTGACGCTCCGCCCGAACCAGGCGGTCCGGGCGGTTGCGGTTCAACCGGACGGAAAGATCCTCGCTGGTGGACCCTTTACCTCGGTCGGCGGGCGACCCTATCGACATCTGGTTCGCTACAATCTTGACGGTTCACTCGACACGAACTTCGTGGCCGTGCCGTTTGATAACGGAACGTTTTACTCCGTGCAGGACATCGCCCTGGCACCCAACGGGAAAGTTTACATCGCGGGTCTGTTCAGCATCGGCGGGACGAATTTCACGACGCTGACCAACATGCATTCCGGCGTGGTCCGGTTGAACAGCGACGGTAGCATAGACACCGCCTTCAATATCCGACAGGGAGCTCACTTCGCCACCTTACCGACCTCACCTGCCACGGTGAATGCGGTGCATGTGAAACAGGATGGCGATGTGCTGATGGGTGGTGAGTTCACGGGTTTCAACAGCAACACGGTCTCGTTGGTCGTGCGGGTCAACTCCGACGGTTCACATGACACAAACTTTATTTCAACTGTCGTTGGCACCGCGATCACCACGATCGCTGAGCAGCCCGACGGGAAAGTGCTGATCGGTGGTCAGTTCACCGCCAACGGCACGACCGTCACGGGCAACTACTCGCGGCTCAATGCTGACGGAACCCTCGATACGACTTTCTGGCCGGGCTTTGGTTCGGTGGGAAAAGTGCGGGACATTCGTTATGGGTCGGATCACAAGATCCTGATTGCCGCAGAGTTCGGCGGCATCAACGAATCCATCCGGCCAGTGGCGAAGCTCTATGCGGGAGTGACCACCCGACCGGGCGTCGTCCAGTTCTCCACTCCGACCGGCGTGGCGATCGAGGGGAACAGTGCCACCCTCACTCTTACCCGGACCGGGGGCACGGATGGCATCGTCAGCGTTAATTTCGGAATCTTTGGCGGCACCGGAACCAATATTGTCACCGGCACATCCTCCTCTGGCACTTTGGTCTGGAACAGTGGTGATTCGCTGCCGAAGAGCATTACCGTGCCGATCACGGCGGACAACTTTGCGGAGACCAACGAGATCGTCAACGTGGCGATCGGTGTGCCAATCGGGGGCGTCGCCATCGGCACCAATCAGCTGGTCGCGATCAGCGTGGCTGACGTTCCGTCTGCGCCGGTCATCGTTCAGAATCCCGTGAGTGTGGTCGCGAACATTGGCACCACTGTCACCTTCACCGCCAACGCGATCGGCGGACTGCCCTTGAACTACTTCTGGCGCTTCAACGGCCTGAACATTCCAGGGGTGCACGGACCCACGCTCACACTTACGAATGTGCAACCGGGTCAGGCAGGACTTTACTCCCTGCGCGTGTTGAACAATCAGGGCTTTGCCGACAGTGGTTCCGCGGTATTGGCAGTCAACGTGCCGCCCACCGTTACGGGTCATCCGCTTAGCCAGACCGTGCCGTCCGGCGGCAACGTGGCCTTCACCGTCACCGCCACTGGTAATGGCCCACTGACCTATCAATGGCAGCGCAACGGCGTCAATATTCCGAGTGCCACCGTGCCGATTCTGAATCTGCTCAATCTGGGGGCCACGAATTCGGGTAATTACCGCGTGATTGTTACCAACCCTTACGGCAGTGCGAATAGTCAGGCCGCGGTCCTCACCGTGGATTCTGTGCCAGTTGTCATTCAGCATCCGCGCGACAGTGTGGTGGCTGAAGGAGGCTCGAGCGGTTTTCAGGTCAGCGTGCTGGGGACTGTTCCTTTCACCTACCAGTGGCATCAGAACGGGGTCCCAATCACAGGCGCGACAAACTCTTCACTGAGCGTGTCAAATGTTACGGGGCAGACGACTGGAAACTACCATGCGCTCGTGACCAACGTGCGCGGTTCCACGCCGAGCCTGCCCGCCCGCCTGACCGTGATCACTGAAGAGCTGACCGCGACCTGGGCTGCGAGCAGCGGTGGCATCTTTGCTGATTCCGGAAACGCTGTGGCATTGGATTCCGGAGGCAACGCCATCGTGGTCGGTTCGTTTACGAGTGTTGCAAACATCGGTGGCACCAATCTGACCAGCGAAGGTCGGCGCGATCTGTTCATCGTGAAGCTCGATCCGGTGGGCGGTCTGATCTGGGGCCTGAGTGCCGGGGGCAAAGGTTATGATTCTGCGACCGATGTGGCGGTTGATGCGGCGGGCAACATTGTTGTCGTGGGTAGCTTTGAGGAGAGTATTGCGAACTTCTTGGGCACGAATGTGGTCAACAGTTCGGTCAGTTCCTATTCGGACATCTTCGTCGCCAGGTTCAATCCGGCGGGCGCGTTGCAATGGGTGAGGACCCTGGGCAAACAGTTTGAGCAGGACCATCCCGCTAGCGTGGCGATTGATGCCGCCGGCGATATTGTTATTACGGGTGCCTCGATGATCGATCAGTTTGCCGGTCAGCCGATTACCAATCACGGCCGCGCGCTGATCGCAAAATATTCCGGCGCCGGGGCGGAACTTTGGGCCCTCAAATTGGGACGCATCAGTACCCGTGTTGCCGCCGCGCCAGGCGCTGGCGGCAGCGTCGCCGACGCGGGTCATGCGGTCCATACCGACGCTTCGGGCAATGTGTACGTTGCGTTGAGTATGCGCTCGTTGACGGCAGATTTTGGCGGAATCTCGCTCACGAACAAGGGCGGTGCTGATGTCGTGCTGATGAAACTGAACAACAGCGGCGTCACGCAGTGGGTGAAACACGCGGGCGGACCCAACGATGATCAGGTGTTCGGCTTGGCGGTCGGCAGTGACGGATCGGCTTTCATCGCCGGTGATTTCGCCGGCGTGGCGGCGTTCGGAACGTTTTCACTGACCAACGCCAGCGCATTCCTGCCGGACATCTTCGTGGCCAAAACCGATGCCAACGGCAACTTTGTGTGGGCTCAACGATTTGGAGGGGACAGTGCCGACGGGGCGCGGGATCTCGCGGTTGGCTCGGGTGATGTGATTGTGATGTCCGGCTATTTTGCCGGCACCGTCAACTTTGGTTCGAACACCCTCACCAGTGTGGGTGGCACTCTGGATGCCTTTGCCGCGCAGCTGACCTCAGCTGGGCAACTGGTGTTGGTGCAGCAGGCCGGCGGAAGTTCGTCAGAGGGTGATCTCGGTCTGGGTGTGGCGATCGACAGCAACGGCAGTATCGCGATGACCGGTGCCTTCAGTGGCACGGGCCTGGTGGGATCTCGGCAGTTGAGCAGCGCCGGGAGCACGGACGTATTTACCACTCGGTTCCAGGCCGCGGGACTGTCCGCCATCACGATTTCATTTACGCAGCAGCCAGGTGAACTTGTTCTGCGTTGGCCAAGCAGTGCGGCGGGATATTTTTTGCAATCCACGACGAGTTCGCCCATCCACACGAACTTCTCGGATATCGTCGGTGCCCCGGGAACGTTGGGCACGAACTTCGTCTTCACGAACGCGACTGCGGTACCGCGCATCTACTTCCGACTGCGTAAGCCGTAGTTATCCCGCCACACCCGTTCCCGATCCAAGGGTGGCGAGGGGTGCTGGTGAGGCTCTATCCAGAGACCGCCGTAAAGCCCGTGAGCCGTTCGCATACCGAGGCGAGCGGCAGACCGACCACGTTCGTCAGTGATCCGTGGACGCTCTCCACGATCACCTCGCCATTATCCTGAATGGCATACGCACCCGCCTTGTCCAGCGGTTCGATGGAATCGAGATATTCGTCGATCTGCCGGTGACTGAGACGTCTGAACGTCACGTGGGTGCGTTCGTGAAAAACTTCGCAGCGTTCTGTTTCCGTATGCACCAGACAGCAGCCGGTCACCACCTCGTGGGTGCGACCGGAAAGCGTGCGCAACATCGATCGGGCTTCCTTCAGGTTCTCCGGTTTTCCGAATAGACGCGAACCGAGACAGACGACGGTGTCCGCGCCGAGAACGACTGACTTTGGATTCTGTTTGGCGACTGTACGTGCTTTTCGAACGGCGTTGAGCTGCGCCGTCTCACTGCCGGTCAAATGACCGCCGTCCACCTCCTCCGCATCGCTGGAGATCACCTTGAATCTGATCCCGGCAGCAGTGAGAAGTTTTGCCCGGCGCGGGGAGGCGGACGCGAGGATGAGCGGCAATCGCCTCATGCCAGCGCAGTTTGGAACGCAGTCAGTCGCTCGGCGAAGGCAGCATCGTCCAACCCGGGTGTCGCAACGGTGACATCGATTTCATCGGCAAACTCGATCCACGATTTGCAACCACCGTATTCTTCGCGCATTGGGAACTCGACGGGGGAGGGGAGGCGTGAGACGCGCAGCGCAATGGCAAAGATCTTCTGATCACGTCCCCACTCAAATCGGTCTTCGATCACCTGATCGAGCCAGATGTGCTGGCCCCGCAAACGAAGGGCGACTTCAAGTGACACCACCTCGCGCCATTCGATCACCTCGGCGACACATTCGATCCGCACGGTTTCTTTCGGGGGAAACCCCGGGGCAATCTCATCGTAGCGGGATTGAGCGGCAGGTACGACCAATTCGCGTTGTTGGTGGTAGAGCGTCGGATAGAGCAGAAACTTTTTATGAGCGATGGTGAATCCACCTTTGCCTTCGGAGATTCCACCCTTGCGGAGGATCAGAATCTGATCACCTCGCCCGAGGGCATCCACCACCACTACCCAGTCTTTAAATGCCGCTCGCACGTTGTGACATTAGGAAGACCATCAGATCGATGCAAGGCGTTGGCTGGAGGCCCGGTTGCTTCGAGCTATCGACAGTCCGCTCTCAACGAACATCCGCCAGCCGCTGCTGCCAGATCCGGTAAAGATCCGTTGTCGCGCGGACATCTCTCACGCAGTAGTCGGCGATTTCGCGGAAGCGCTCCTCGCGCATGAGATCGTTCACATCCAGACCGGTCACACCGTGGCTTTTCGGAGATTCAATTCCGAAGATGCGGCAGTAGAAATCCAGATTGCAGCGCCGAGCCGCGCCATCCCGGCCGCTTGCGTTGTAGAATGTTAGCTGATCAGCCAAATCACAGTGCGGATCCACGGAGAATCGGTAGCCAAGCCAGTTTTTCCGGCTGATGGGAACGTCAAGTATCGCCGAACGGAGATAGAGGAACGGTACGTCGAAGCTGCGACCGTTGAAAGTGACGATGCGGTTGAACTTTTTGGCGGCCTCCCAGAATGCAGTGAGCAATTCGGACTCATCGGCAACGGGCACGTACTCAATCTGCTTATTGGCTCCGGCATCTGCCTCAAAATCGTCCGCGATGAAGATGACCTTACCTTTGTCGGTATCTGGATTGATCATGCAGATGCAGACCGCCTGCGCGGTGAAAGGCCAAAGATTGAACATGCCCTTGATCTGCTCACGCTTTTTGGCGCGCTCGGATTCGTCTTCAAGTTTCTCGGCCGGGCGGAAGAGATACTCCCGTTGGGCCTCGTCAAAAATCGCTTCAAAGGATTCTTCAGGATAGGCGGACGTTTCGATGTCGAAAACGAGAGTGGGCATGGGGAGATACTGGGACAGGTGGAGACGGTTTGCAGGCCTTAAACGCGAACAGGGTGACTGCTGATGCGTTGCACCTCAGCGAGCCACCCTGTCGGATTCGAGAAGAGATTACTTCTTCTTCTTTGCAGCTTTTTTCTTCGCAGCTACCTTCTTCTTAGCGGCTGGTTTCTTCGCAGCTACCTTCTTTTTAGCGGCTGGTTTTTTCGCAGCTACCTTCTTCTTAGCGGCTGGTTTTTTCGCAGCTACCTTCTTCTTAGCGGCTGGTTTCTTCGCAGCTACCTTCTTCTTAGCGGCTGGTTTCTTCGCAGCTACCTTCTTCTTAGCGGCTGGTTTT
>JBLFYM010000019.1:0-55398 GCA_047608975.1 Limisphaerales bacterium
AAGCAACTGCGGGCGAAGCTGAGGAAGTGGGCGAAGCCGAGGAATCCCGGGCCGAAGAAAAGAAACGGGCCAACGCCCCCGGCTACAAATCGAAATACGATCCCCGCCAGTCGCTTGCCTACGAAATCTCCCGCGTGGGCGACAAATCCGGTTCCTGGCTGCAACAGCTCGAAATGAACACCGGCGCAGGCCGCGAACTCAATGGCGCGTTCGCCAATTCCCGGACTCGGGTCAACTCCGTTGCTCAGCGCGAACGTCATCAGGCATCAATGACTGCCTTTAAGAAAATGCTCGATAACCCGTTCCAAGAAACCTCTTTCGGCCAATCCAGCCTATCCACGGGCAACGGCCTGAGTTCCGCTCCGGCGGTCGGAGTCAGGTTGGGGGGAACCTCGCTCGCCCCCAACCGGGCGAATATTGGTTTTCCGAAGCAGGGAACCATTCCGAGCGCATTCAACAATTCGGAATCCGCGTTCGCCCCCAAAACCCAGAACGCGTTTCAACCACCGCCTCGCCAGCGATTGGAGAAGAAGTCCTTCGAACTCCAGATTCCAAAACGACGCTTCCGCTAGTCACTCCAGCCTGACACAGAGGATCACCGGCAAAACCGGTGGTCCTCTGTGCTGCTCCATTTCTCGCGAAGCAGTTCCAAAACTACCGCGACTACTTTGATCCGATGTTGCGCAACGCTCCCAACACGCTGTTGTTCAAGCGATGGCGCCAATACGGAATTGCGGCCATCAACACCGTGCCGCTGCCCTCATAGATTCGCACCAGGCCTTCGCCAGAGGTCAGCGATCCCAGCAGAGATTTGGTCGCACGTTGCGCCGTGTATTTCATGTCCGAAGGACGCGCGAGCACATAGTTGCCGTCCACCACCAGCTTATCGTTGCTGATTGTCACCGCTTCCACGGGGCCTTGTGCACTCAGGACCACCTTGCCATAGCCGCTCACTTTCGTCTGGAAATCAAAGAAGCCCTCGCCACTCTTCAATGCGGTCAACGTTTTCTCGCGGTGAGCGTCCACCTTGACGTCCGGGTCGCTGGCCCAATACGCGCCTGATTCCAAAATCCACTCCTCGCCCTGAAGTTCCATCACATGGAAACCACCAAGGGAAGGTTCGAGATACAGCTCGCCCGTGCCGGTGTAGGTCGGTCGGAAAATCTTCTCGCCGGTTGCCAACGATTTGAAAAAGCCTCCGATCGACGGGGCCTTCGATTCCATTTCAATCGCCCCGCGCATGTAGTAGAGAGCACCGGATTCAGCGCGGACCATCTCGTTGTTGAGGGTGATTTTGACAAGGCGGACGCCTTCCTGCTCGACTATTTCATATTCTGCCATGTGATAATTCCTTCGGTTGAGGTGAACTGGCCACATAATTCATCGGGGTCCGGGTACTGCCAATTACAATATCTCGCCGGGCTTGGAAATTGGGCTGATTCAGCCGGAACCACTCGCTCTGAAATCCATGCCGGTCTGGCTTCAGGCTCATCGCAATCTGGCGGAACAGCTGAAGGCGCGTCATATCGTCTCCACCAACAGCGGACCCGACATCCTGTTCACCGAACCGGAACTCGGCATCCAAGAGATCCGTAGAATCTGCGAATTGCTCCCCGCCTCGGACAGTCACTAAAGATGCGTGAAGATCGGTCCTCCCCATTGCCACTTCATCGGCTTGTAGCCACCTTGGTTGTTTCTCCGATACAACGAATACCCTGTAGCCCGCCTGCTTCAAATAGCCTACAGTGCCCGTTGCCCGTTCATGAAACTCCGCGCCCTTCAATACACTCTTGCCGCCTTGGCATTGGCGTCGGGTTGTGGACAACCTGGGCCGACCGAAACCACGCAACCGGTCGAGCCGATCGCAACGAACGCCCCCACCGCGCAACCGGTCGCCAATGAACTGCGCGCCCCGCTGGCTGAACTCGTGGCAATGATCGAGTCGGGTTTGGCAGTCGGGGTCGTTCAGAGTCATGTCGCTTTGAGTACGAACCGGTTCTCCGTCACCCCGCAGGAAATCCAGCTGATGAAGGACGCCGGTGTGCCGCAGATTGTGATCTTTGCGATGCTCCAACGTGACACCCAGTTGCGCGGTCAAAACGTGCAGCGCGAGCGGGAGCAGGCGGTGATAGCGGCCCGTGTCCGGGCGCAAACGGAGGCGAGAGTTCGGGAACTGGCGTTGACCCGCGCCTTGTTGACCGCCCAGTCCAATCAATTCGCGGCACATTTGGCGCAGCAGCAGGCCATGGCGCGGGCAGCGCAAAATCCTGCGCCTGCCCCCCGAGCCAATCAAAATCTCCCGGCCCAGGTTCAGCCGTTCCACACGGCCCTAAAGCAACACGGGACATGGTCCCGGCACGCGAACCACGGATGGGTCTGGCAACCCACCGCGATGCGTCAGATTCGTGATTGGCGTCCCTACGCCTTCAACGGGCGCTGGCTTTCGACCGATCAGGGCTGGTATTGGCACTCGGATGATCCGTGGGGCTGGGCGGTTTATCACTATGGACGTTGGGGGCACGAACAACGAACCGGATGGTACTGGGTACCCGACACAACTTGGGGCCCCAGCTGGGTCACGTTCCGTGCCGACCGGAATTACATTGGCTGGGCACCTCTCCCGCCGGGTTCGTTCCTTCAGGCTTCCGGGCGCCTCAGCTATCGCGGACGCGCCGTGGGGGTGAACTACAACTTTGGGCTGGGACTTACGCGATTCAGTTTTGTGTCTTATGGCCGGGTCTTCCACCCACATCTTTCCGGATTCATCCTCCCCCATCTTCGGGCCCGTCCTTTCTTCAACAACACCACCGTGATCAACAACCTGGTGAACAGTGGCGGTACCGTGATCAACACTGGTATGCCAATCAGTCGTGTGGCTGAGTTCAGTTCTCGGCCAGCTCCGATCGGCGTGATTCGCACCTCGCCTGAATTCTCAGTGGATCAATTCGGCAGATCGATCCGCACGGCAAATCAAACCCTGGTTTTTCGCCCCGGACTCCAACACATCACGCCGGTCCGCTTAGCGGTTCTGAGTCAGGGAGGCACCGAGCGACAGATACTCGTTCCGGCGAGTTCACTAAACGGTGTGGTGATCGCGGGTCGTCCCGTCGTGGATACCAGCACCGGAGTGCCCGTGGTCACGGGTTACACCACCCGGCCAGAACGCACACGACCGCAGGTCACCATCGTCAACAGCACAAACGTGACTTCGCAGACCACCTCCGACGCGCGACCCGGACGATCCCAGGGAACAACGTCAAATGGTGGCCCCATCCCCGTCAACACCACGTTGCAACAAGCGCGGAACAACGGGTTCTTCAATCAGAATTCAGGCCGCCAGAGTTATCCGCGCCCGATGTCCCCGCCCCGTCCGATCACTTCTGTTCCCCTGCCTTTGTCCCCACCGCAACCGGTGATCTTCCGGCAACCGACGAACAGCTCCAATTTCCGATACAATTCGGGGTCCAGCAGCTACTACAATCGCTGACGCTAACGGGTTGAGTCCCCGGTTCACACCAGCAGCTTGGCCAACCCTTCAACACTTCAACCCTTCAACCCTTCAACCCTTCAACCCTTCAACCCTTCAACCCTTCAACCCTTCAACCCTTCAACCCTTCAACCCTTCAACCTATTCACCCTCCCCCCACTTCTCAGCTGGACAAAGCGCGGGTTCCTCAAAACACTTCCCGCATGAACCCCAAGTCGTCTGAAAAGCAGATTTCCCGTCGTTCGTTTACCAAGCGCACCAGCACAGCCGCTGCCACCGCGTTCGGTTTCCAATTCATCCCCAGCCGCGCGTGGGGCCAACTGACCAAACCTGCGTTGGCCGGGATTGGCGCCGGCGGCAAAGGGCGTGCCGACACCTTCGGCTCAGACAAGGCCGGCTTCCACGTGGCTGCTTTGGTCGATGTTGTGGACGTCACCAAACACACCGACAAGCTGAGCAGGAAAATGAAGGGCCTGGCGGAGGTGCGGAACAAGTTTCCCAAGACGCGCTTCTTCACCGACTACCGCGAGATGATCGAGAAGATGGGCGACAAGATCGATGCGGTCACCGTCTCCACCCCTGATCATCATCATTTCCACGCCGCGTCGCTGGCCATGAAAGCCGGCAAACACGTCTATTGTCAGAAGCCGTTGACCCACGGCATTTGGGAGGCCCGCATGATGGCCAAGATCGCCAAGGAGACCGGTGTAAAAACCCAGATGGGTAACCAGGCCCATGCCAACAGTCACATGCGCCGCTGCATCGAACTCATTCGCGCCGGCGCGATTGGCAAGGTCACGGAAATCCATTCATGGACGAATCGACCGGTCTGGCCACAGGGATTTGCCAAGCCACCCGAGCAGGCGGAAGTGCCGTTCTGGATGGATTGGGAACAATGGATCGGTCCTGCCCAGTGGGTGGATTACAGCCCTAACATCGCGCCCTTCGCTTGGCGCGGCTGGTGGGAATTCGGCACCGGTGCCCTCGGTGATATGGCCTGCCATATCATGGACATGGGCTACTGGGCTCTCCAACCCGGCGCTCCCCAAAGCGTGTATGCCGAGCAGAACGGCGCCACCAAACTCTCCCCACCGATCAATTCGAAGATCACCTGGGATTTCGGTTCCAGCGAACATACCTCGAAAGATGGCTTCAAATATTTCTGGTATGACGGTTACGTCGACGCGCACTTCGACCGCGACAGCTGGTCGCTCGTCAAGCAGAGCCAGGAATACAACCACCCCGGCGAAGACGTGCTCGAAGGCATGAGCTTCAAGGACCACGGCAGCGTCATCGTCGGAGAGGAGGGCAAACTCTTCTTCCACCGCGCCCGCAACAACTGGGTGCTCAAAACCTCCAGCAAGATCGACGGGTTCGAATGGCCCACGCCCTCGATTCCTCGCGCACGCGACCAAGACAACTACCAGGAGTGGATTGATGCTATTGACGGCAAAATCACCAAAGCCGAATCGAACTTCGCGCACGCCGGACCGTTCACCGAAACCATCCTGCTGGGCGTCATCGCCCAGCGCTTCCCGAAACAGAAACTCCAATGGGACGCGAAGAACATGGAGATCAAAGGACGCCCTGAACTGAAGAAATTCATTCAGCGCGAATACCGCAAGGGCTGGGAAGTCGACGTCTGAGAATCACTTCATGCAAAACGGCCCAATCCAGTGGATTGGGCCGTTTCTGCGTACATTCACATTCTCCTGTTCCCCAAAAAAAGAGCCGCCCGTTTTCACAGGCGGCTCATCTTAAATAAATTGAAGATCGAAACGCTTACGCGTCTTTCTTTTTCTTGCCCTTCTTCTTCTTGGGCTCGCCCACCTTGGTCGCGGTGAGAGTGAGTTTCATGTCCTTGCCTCGGCCTTCGCGCGTTATCAGGCCGGTCACGGAAACCGGGGTTTCTCCTTTGCAGAAGAATTTGCCGTGGGCGTCCTTGGCGACATCATTGGCGGCGAGGGCGATGAGTCGGGTGGTTTCCTTGCCGTCTTTGTCCTTACGGGTGACCTTGATGACGTTGGCGCATTCCTTCGCCTCACCAAGCTCACATTTGGCACACACACCGACACCGGTGAGGGTGACCGGCTTCTTCGGATCACGATTCTTCTTTTTGGATTTATCCGCTGCGAATGCGGAGGTGGACATTGCCAACGCAACCGCGGCAACACTAAGGATGGTGATTAGCTTTTTCATACTGGCGCGGAGAATGGTGCCATGCGCGCCGGTTGGTAAATGCTTTTGTGTCAGAAAATGACTGACTTACCCCACCCTTCAGGCCGAGTATTTCGCCTCAGAACTTACGCATGAAAAACTGCCTTTTTCTCCTTACCATCCTCGTTTCGGCCATCAGTACCGCCGCCGCCGCAAAACGGCCCAACATCGTCTTCCTGCTCGCCGATGATCAGACCTTCTACTCCATGGGCTGCTACGGCAACCGCGACGTCCAGACGCCGCACATGGATCGACTCGCCCGTGACGGGATGATCTTCGACAACCACTACGACACCACCGCCATCTGCATGGCCAGCCGGGCGAACATCCTGACCGGGATGTACGAATACAAGACCGGCTGCAATTTCGAGCACGGCAACATGCTCGAGTCGGTCTGGAAAAAATCCTATCCCAACGTTCTTCGCAAAGCCGGCTACACCACCGCCTTCGCTGGCAAGTTTGGTTTCACCGTCGCCGCCGATCCCGAGGGCAAAGGCCGGCTCCCAGAAAATGACTTCGACCGCTGGGGCGGTGGCCCGGGACAGACCAAGTATGCCACCAAGCAGAACCCCTCCATTGCCAAATATGCCCAGAAGTATCCGCACGCCACCCGGGCCTACGGCGCCTTCGGTTCGGATTTCATTCGCGACGCGGCCAAGGGTGACAAGCCGTTCTGCCTTTCTATCAGCTTCAAGTCCCCGCATCGCCCCACAACTCCGGATCCCAAATTCGATCATGTCTACGCGGGCAAGAAGTTCACCAAACCGAAAAACTACGGCCGCCAGCGCGGAGAACACTTTTCCCGTCAAAGCCAACAAGGGCGGCAATACGTTCGCTTCCATGAGTGGGGCTACGCGGACAACTACGACAAGGTGATGGCCACCTATCACCAACAGATCTACGGCATCGATGTCGCACTGGGGATGATCCGAAAGTCACTGAAGGAAAATGGCGTGGCCGACAACACAATCGTCATCTACACCTCGGACAATGGGTTTCTGTGCGGTTCCCACGGTTATGGCTCCAAGGTCCTTCCCTATGAGGAAGCCTCACGCGTTCCTTTGATCGTCTTTGATCCGCGCCACCAAAGCAGCGGCCGCCAACTGCGTTGCGATGCGCTGACCGGAAACGTCGATTTCGCCCCCACGATTCTGAAACTGGCTGGCCTTAACGTTCCCAGCAACATGGATGGCCGCAGTCTCCTCCCCCTGCTCAACAACCCCAAAGCAGCAATCCACGACTCACTTCCGCTGATCAACGTATGGGGGCCGAAAGAAGTGCACAGCCTCAGCGTTGTGACGAAGGACTGGAAATACATCTTCTGGAACTACGCCGCCGGAGATTTCGAAGAGACCGAGGAGCTTTACCACACTGAAAAAGATGGATTGGAACTCGAGAATCACGCCGGCAACTCCGACTACCACAGCCAACTCGTGAAGATGCAGAAGGTCTACGACAGCTACATCACCGCGTGGAAAACAGAAGGCGTCGGTTACAACAACTACGAACGCTTCACCACCATCTTCGACCGCGCCGCCGCCTGGAGCAAGAAAGAGGACCTCATCGGCAAGAAGAGCAAGAAAAAATAGCCGCGCAGAGAGAGGTCAAATCTTCAGTTCCACGCCTTCGCGGGCGGCGAAGACGACAACCTGTGATCCGAATTTCGCGGCGCGGGCCCGGCAGCTATCCACCTTTTGATCGACGTCCTCGTCGGATGCATCGGGATCGTGATGGAACAGGGCCAATCCGGCGACTTCTGCCTGGATGGCGAAATCGGTCACGGTCAGGCAACTGGAGTGTCCCCACCCAATGCGCTGACCGTAGGTCTCATCATCGTAGTGGGCGTCGCAGATGAGGAGATCCGCTCCTCTTACCGCCGCCACCATTTCGGGCGGCACCTGACGCAACGGCCCGGTGTGATCGGTGTCGGGAAATTTATCCCCGGGCTGGAGTTCGAACTCGTTGTCAGTGAGGTAGACGATCTTTCGGTCTGTTTTCTCGAAGACGTAGGCAAAGCAACCACCCGGATGATTGGTGGGAAAACACGTGACCTTCACCCCTTCGATGTCCTTCACCCCCTCGACGAGATGGTCGGAGATAATCTCAGCACCGAGGTCGCCGAAGCCGACCGGAAAGTAAGCCGACGACATCTGACCCGACAGCAACTGATAGCGGCTGTCGTCCCCCAACACCGTGCCGTAGAGATGAATCTTCATCTCCGGGATGTGCGCCGGAGCGAAGAAGGGAAAACCCTGGATATGGTCCCAATGTGTATGAGTGATCAGCAGGTGCAGCAGATTCGGGCGTGGGTTACGACCGACGAGCTCGTTACCGAGATCACGAATACCCGATCCGGCGTCGCAAATAAGAACCGTGTCGTCAAACCGAATTTCAACACAGGACGTGTTTCCCCCATACACCCGTGTCCAACTGCCGGGAGTGGGAATGGAACCACGGGCTCCCCAGAATTTCACAAACACCGACATATCAACGCTCATGATAGACAAACACGCAGTCCGTCACCTGAATAATGTCTCCTTCCCTCAATACCGCCGAATGCACCTTGAGTCCGTTCAGAAAAAAACCGTTGCGACTGTCGTTGTCGGTCATGATGTATTCACCAGCCTTCAGGGAGAGCCGGGCGTGTTTGCGTGAGGATTTAGCGTGGTGAATACGGATATCGACGTCATCCGAGCGGCCGATCCATAACTCATCCTCCTCCAGCGCAACGCGGCGAGGTGCCCCAACTCCTTCGAGTTGCTCGAGAAAGTGTAGGCGTACAATCCGTCTCTTCCGGACTGTCACACTCGTGGAGACCATTGTCTCCATCGCTTCCATCGTGTCGTCGTTGGGTTCGCTCACGCCCCGGGCTCATCGCATGGTTGACCGCTCGAAGAAAGAATTTCTTGGCCGCTCCGAGTTATTACCAGCACACCAAAGTGTGAACTACAAACGATCAGAGCCGATTCGTCACCGGACCCAACGCCGTTCCTAACGGGCGCGTGTATTGGTTTGCCTGGCAGGCGATTTATCCGGAAACGAAAGTCTGGAAACCATAAACAGCTCAGCTTAGCGCGGCGTGAATCAGTTCCCCGTGGACATCCGTGAGCCGGAATTGGCGTCCTTGGAATTTGTAGGTCAGGCGTTCGTGATCCACACCCAGCAGGTGAAGAATGGTGGCGTTCAGATCATGAACGTGGATCGGGTCGCGAACGATGTTGTAGCAGTAGTCATCGGTCTCGCCGATCGTTTGGCCGGCCCGGATCCCCGCGCCTGCGAGCCACATGCTGAAGCAGCGCGGATGGTGATCGCGACCGTAGTTCGTCTCGGTGAGTTTACCCTGGCAGTAGATTGTCCGACCGAATTCGCCGCCCCAGACGATCAGTGTGTCGTCCAGCAGGCCGCGCTGTTTCAGATCGAGTAACAGGCCGGCGGTGGGTTGATCGGTGTCGGAGCATTGGCCTTTCAGCGCCTTCGGCAATCCACCGTGATGATCCCAGCCTTGATGAAACAACTGGATGCATTTGACATCACGTTCTGCCAACCGACGGGCAAGAAGACAGTTCGCCGCATAACTTCCCTTCTTGGTCACCTCCGGACCGTAGAGGTCGAGCACTGACTGGGGTTCCTCCGAGGCATCAACGAGTTCCGGCACGCTGGCCTGCATCCGGAAAGCCAGTTCGTATTGGCGAATGCGGGTCTGGATTTCTGGATCTCCGATTACGCCATGGTTCTTTTGATTGAGCGCGTTCAGATCATCGAGCATGTCCCGCCGCAGACCACGGTCAATTCCGGGAGGATTGGAGAGGTAAAGAACGGGATCACCGACGTTGCGGAATTTTACTCCCTGATGATGCGTGGGCAGAAATCCGGAACCCCACAGGCGATCGTAAAGTGGCTGATCGTTTGGACGTCCCGTGCCACGCGATGTCAGCACAACATAGGCGGGCAGATCATGGTTCTCGCTGCCCAAGCCGTAGGAGAGCCAGGAGCCGATGCTGGGGCGACCGGCCAATTGGGATCCGGTCTGCAAGAACGTGATCGCGGGATCGTGGTTGATCGCCTCGGTGTGCATTGATCGAATGACACAGATGTCGTCGGCGATCTGCGAGGTGAAGGGAAGCAGTTCACTGAGTTCGGCACCCGATTGGCCGTGCCGCCCGAAATCGAAGATCGACGGCGCGATCGGCAGCGTCTTCTGGCCGCTGGTCATGGTGGTGATCCGTTGGCCGCGGCGAATGCTATCCGGCAGAGCAGCGCCATGTTTTCCGGCGATCGCCGGTTTGGGATCGAAGAGGTCCATCTGCGATGGCGCCCCCGACTGGAACAGATAGATGATTCGCTTGGCTTTGGCGGCCGGATTGAGAAAGGGCGAACGACCGGGCAGTGTCTTGGCATTCACGTTCTCCTGTGGAAGCAGTGATGCCAAGGCAGCCAAGCCGATCCCCTGCGCGGAGTTCTGCAGGAAGGTCCGGCGATTGAGGGTGTCCTGAAGTTCGAGGTTCATGTCAACGGGTGATTGTTTCATCGAGGTTCAACAACACGTTGGCGGTGGTGGTCATCGCGGCGAGAGAAGCGGGATCAAGATCTCCGGTCACTTTTGATTCACCTTGTTCCAAAAGCATTTTTGCGGCGTCCGGATTTTCACGATAGTAGGTGAGACGTCGCTCATATCCCGAGGACAGAAGACTGATTTCATCCGGGCGCGGAGCACGCGAGGTGACGAGTTTGAAGCCGTGGGAGATCTGTGCCCTTGGACTGCCCTTGAGCTTCAACAACCGTTCGGCAAATCCGCGTGACGCCTCGACGTAGGTGACATCATTCATCAACGCCAATGCTTGGAGCGGGGTGTTCGTCCGCGGCCGCTTCACGGTGCAGATCTCGCGACTGGGCATGTCGAACAGGGTCATCGCGGGAGGAGCCGCAGTGCGCTTCCAGATCGTGTAGAGACTTCGGCGGTAAAGGTTTTCATCCAGCGCGTGTTTGTAATTTCGCAGGTTGCCGTAGAAGTTAAATTCACTCCAGATGCCCTCCGGCTGATAGGGATAGACGCTTGGACCACCGAGTTTCTCGTTGAGCAAACCACCTAGTATCAAGGCCTGGTCTCTGACCATTTCCGCCTGGATCCGGAAGCGGGGGCCGCGGCTCAACCAACGGTTCTCCGGATCTTGGATACGGTCGGCGTCGCGACCGTTCGCGCTTCGCCGATACGGGGCGCTCATCACGATGGTTTTGATGAGCGCCTTCTGATCCCAATCGAGTCGGATGAACTCCGTGGCCAGCCAATCCAGCAGCTCAGGATGACTTGGCATGTCCGCCTGGGTGCCGAAGTTCTCGCTCGATTTCACGAGTCCCACTCCGAACAGGAGTTCCCAGATTCGATTGACCTGAACACGGGCCGTCAGGGGATTGGTGGGGGAAACGATCCATTTCGCCAACCCGAGACGATTCATTGGTGTGCCCTTGGGGGCGGCGGGAAAGGCAGCGGGCAATGACGCATAGACGCGTTTGCCTGGCTGGTCATATTGGCCGCGATTGAGAATATGGGTCGCGCGTGGCTTTTCCATCTCACGCATGACCATGACCGTGGGAATTGCCTTCTCAATTCCGAGTCGCTGCTTCTTCAAGTCGGCCAGGGTCTTGCCCGCCTTCACAAGTTCGGGCTCGTTCTCGCGGATGTGTTTTACGAGCCGGGCCTTCTGCGCCTTGCTGCGTTTGGCGACGGCCGTGGCAAGGGCCTGTTTCAGTTCGGGTGAAATTGCCGATTCACCTTGCAGCGGTGCGGTGGTCTGTTCACTGACAAAGATACGAAACCGCTCGATGGCGTGCTGGCCATACTTGGATTGAAAACTCAGCTGCACCTTCAGATCGCCGGCCAAGCGCAGGGGCGTTTCCAATGCGAACACTGCTTGGCGCGGAACCTTGTGCTTTTGTCCGTCGATCGCCCAACCACCCTCCGAACTGCCATCAATCGCCCGTTCAATAGGATAGCCCGATTGAGAATAACTCGCCTTGCTGGAAGTGAATTTGAGTGCCGTGGTTTTCGCCGCACGGATTTCGGCGGTGAATTCCGAGAGTACGATATTTCCGTTCACCGAACGTCCAAATCCACCGCTCTTCAAGCTGGGATCGGGAAGCGCCTCTAACATGAGCGCACCCAAGGTGCGTTCCGGCAATTGGGTGGTGAACGTGTAAACATCCTTCGCGGGGTTGGCCCCGGAAGCCAGGAACGAACCGTCGCCCTGCTGAGTGAAGATCTTCCCTCCGACAGAAGTGACGGTCGCGTCGGATAACAACTCCCAGACTTCGGATTCGGCCGGGCCTTCGGCCGCCATACGCTGACTCAGGGCAGCGACGAATTCCGGAATGCGTTTTTCCAACCGCTTCGTTTCAGCGGTGGCCGATTTCAGTTTCGCATCGAGTTCCGCCAACCGCGCGGTCTGTCCGTCGGCCGGGAGTTTTAGGGTGGGTTCGAAGTTACCCTGTTTGCCCGGACCTTTTCCCGGCTCCTTGATGTTGTGGAAGAACGCGAATAACTCGTAGAACTCCTGCTGTGAGATCGGGTCGTACTTATGATCGTGGCAGCGCGCACAGCCCAAGGTGAGCCCCAACCAGACGGACCCCATCGTTTCCACGCGATCAATCACGTTCTCGACCAGCCATTCCGCGTCGATCGACCCGCCTTCGGTGTTGATGCGGTGGTTGCGATTGAATCCGGTGGCGACGATCTGATCCGGCTTCGCAGCGGGCAACAGATCGCCGGCAAGTTGTTCGATGGTGAACTGGTCAAAGGGAAGATTGCTGTTGAACGCTTTGATCACCCAGTCACGCCAGGGCCACTGGTAACGTTCCCAGTCCGCCTGAAATCCGTGACTGTCCGCATAGCGGGCGCCGTCGAGCCACCACATCGCCATGCGTTCGCCGAAGCGATCGGATTGGAGCAGGCGATCAACGACGCGTTCATAGGCAGCGGGCGTTGCGTCCTTGAGAAATGCATCAATCTCGGGAGCGGTCGGAGGAAGCCCAGTCAGATCCAGGCTCAGTCGGCGGAGTTGGGTTTCGCGGCGAGCCGGCTTTGCCGGAATCATTTTATGCGCCTTCAACTCGCGATTGACCAGTTGATCGATCACATCACCTGCCGGTGTGTCCGGCGAAGGCTTGGGAGCCACGAATGCCCAATGACCCTGATACGCGGCACCTTCCGTGATCCATTCGCGCAAGGTGCTTTTCTGGCGCGCGTCCAATTGCATCGGATGCTCAGATGGCGGCATGCGCTCATCCGCATCCTCCGAGAAGATCCGTTTGATGAGCAGGCTGTTCTCCGGATCCCCCGGAATGACCGCGCGCCCTGCGCTCCGAACTGCCAGCGCGCCATCCCGGGTATCCAAGCGCAGCTTCGCTTTGCGCGCGTTGCCATCCGCTCCGTGGCAATTGAAGCAGTAATCAGCGAGGATGGGGCGAACATCCCGGTTGTATTCCACCGCGACGCCCTCGCTTGGGGCGACGAGTAGGCTGGCGATGGCAACCAGCGACAGAACGAATCTGGAACTTTGGAAAACGGGTATCATGGGACAGCGACCAAGGTAGGTGGGATTCCGAAGGAGAGTCCAATCTGAAAGTGGCTGGTTTGGCTCGAGGGTTGTGATCCCATATCAGTGGTGCCAGCCGGATGCCGGTTTCCGTCAATTTGAACGGCGCGAATCTTGCGCGCGATCAGAGGAGGCCGTTCTTGGAGAGGCGGGTCTTGAAGATGTAGGTGAGTGCCTTGACGGTCAGCTCCACAAAGCAATAGGGCTTGGCGATAAGATCCGTTCCGCCACTGAGGGAGGACTTGGCTCGGCTTTGAAAATCGAACAATCCGGTGACGAAGATGATCGGCGTGTCGCGGTACTCTTCGCGCTGACGCAGGCGGGTGCAGACTTCGTATCCGTCCAGACCGATCATATCGACATCCAAAATAAAGAGATCGTAATTGTGATCTGACGCACGAATGAGCGCGGTCTCACCGTGCTCGGCGGTCATTCCGTGTAATCCCGCCCGTTCGAGCGCGTAAAGTGCGGCCCGCTGAGAAATTTCCTCGTCATCGACCACGAGAACTTTGGGTTCGAAATCTGACAGCGAAGGCAGCTGGTCGCCGAGTTCGATGAGGGTCTTCAGGAAGCCCAGGGCCTGGGTGGAGGTGCGAATGGTGGAGACGGTGATGGCACTGGGTTTGTCGTGCATCTCCTTGAGCAGTGCCTCGTAGGTCTCCGACATCCGGGCCAGCATGGTGAGGCCGACCAAGGCGGCACCACCGGTCAGACTGCGGGCCGCGCGGTGCAGGTCATTCAGCAATCCTTGTTTGCCAGCTTCGTCGCCCGCAGCGAGGAAGGCCCGATGAAGTTCCTGGAACCGTTCGACAAAGCCGGGCATTCCCTTGAGAAAATCTTTGCGTTGCTCGATCTGTACGGCGCTCTCCTCTGCGGATTTGGATTCGGGCACCCCGCCGGATTCACGGCGGGCCAACAGATCGGCGACCGTTTCGGAAAGCTTGGCCGGACTGGTGTTTGCCTTCATCAGCACCATCGTCGCGCCGGCCTGCCAGGCGTCGTCGATGATCTTCGGCTGATAGGCGTTGGAGAAGACGATGACCGGAACGTCCTTGAGTTCCTCTGTGCCACGCAGAGCCTTGAGCACCTGAATGCCGTTGAGCTTCGAGAGCATGATGTCCAAGATGACGAGGTCCGGCTTTGCCGCTTCCAGCGATCGCAGTGCGGCCTCGCCATCGGTTACGGTGGTGACCTGATAGCCTTCAGCACCAAACTTGCGCTGGTAGATGCCAGCGATGATCCGGTCGTCTTCGACTAGCAGAAGTTTGCCCATGGGCTGGTCAGGCCTTATAGGGCTGGAGAAAGGCTTTCACCTTGTCGAATTCAATCCGCACGCGATCAATCTGAACCCGCGCATCAATCTGAACCCGCGCATCAACGACGACGCCTTCGCCTCCCATACGTTCGAGTTCGCGCATCGGCATGACGAGTCCGTCCATCCCGCAGGTCGCGTTCGCACCGGCGCAGCTGTGGGCAATCCGGCGGACTTCCGCGGCATTCCCGGCAGTGATCGCGGCATGAATCTCTTCGATTTGGCCCGCGGTCTGGTCGAGATAGAGATCGACCAGTTCGCCCAATCCCTCATCGGTCCCGCCACCGAGGTCCTTCAGTTTTTCAATATCTACTGGCGGTGGACCGTCGTTGCTTGCTTCTGTCATGCTATTTTCTGTCGTTTCAGCGTGGGTGCCGGAGTCCGAAGACACAATCTTCGAACCCCATTTTTCGAGCATCGCCCTCAGTGAATTGGGTCTCACCGGTTTGGGCAGGTAATCGTCCATACCCGAACTCAGACAACGCTCACGGTCACCCAGTTCGGCGTTGGCGGTCAAAGCAATTATCACGGATGGCCGGGCTCTGGCCGGGCCGAGCCGGGCCTCCAATTCGCGGATTTTTTTCGTCGCTGCCAGGCCATCGAGCAGGGGCATCTGGATGTCCATGAACACGACGTCATAGGCGCAGTTCGTCGCGGAATCGACGGCTTCCTGGCCGTTGTTCGCAATGTCCGCGCGATAACCTTGCTGGTCGAGCAGGCGGATGGCCACCTTCTGGTTGATGACGTTGTCTTCGGCCAGAAGGATTCGGAGGGGAGTGCTCTCGCCGAGGGCGGTCGTGGTCTCCGGGGAAGCGGATTCAGCGGGCTGGGTCGCGGCGGCAAAGGCGGGACAGAGGGCTTCCCAGAGGGCACTGCGACGGATGGGCTTCGAAACTGCGGCCACCACGTTTGCCGGTCGGCTGGGCAGGTCGTTCAGCCGGAATCCCTTGGGTGCGAGCAGGAAAACCGGGAGCGTTTTGGTGGCCTCGTTGGTGAGCATCTGGCGCGCAAGCGTAAGACCATCCTCGCCGCCAAGCTGAAGATCCACGAGGGCGAGATCAACCCCCCCCTGCGCGAGCTGCGCCTGGGCGCGCGAGACATCACCGGCCGTTCGGATGTCAACGCCCAGCGGCTCCAGTTTTGCGGCGACCGCCTCCAGCAGGGCCTTATTGTCTTCGACCAAAAGCAGGCGCTTCCCACCCAGTTCGGTGGGGGGCTTTGCGGTGCTTTCTCCGGGTTGAACGTCGATGGTGAAATGGAATTTCGAACCCTCTCCCGGTGAGCTGTTCACCCACATCGATCCTCCCATAAGGGTGGCGAGCTGGGAGCCGATCGCCAGCCCCAGGCCGGTGCCCCCGTGGGCGCGACTCGCTGACGCATCGACCTGGCTGAACGAATCAAAGAGGGTCTTCTGCTTGTCGACCGGAATGCCGATCCCGGTATCTCTCACAGCGAAGTGCAGCAGCGCTCGTCCGGCGGGGAGTTTTTCGTTATCCGCCGGCAGATCGACAGTGACGGCCACTTCACCCCGCTCGGTGAATTTGATCGCGTTCCCGAGAAGGTTGACGAGTATTTGGCGGACGCGCGTCGCATCGCTGGTGACGTTCTGCGGGACGCCCGGTCCGATCCGGTAGGCGAGTTCGAGATCTTTTTGGGCGGCGGCGGCGGTAAGCAGATCGAACGCGTCTTCCACACAATCCCGAAGGTCAAAGGACTGTTCTTCCAACTCCATCTTCCCGGTTTCAATCTTCGAGAAGTCGAGAATGTCATTGATGATTTCCAACAGGTTGTTGCCGGAGTTTCGGATGGTCTCCGCGTATTCCTTTTGTTCCGCGCTCAGTTCGGTGTCGAGCAACAGCCCGGACATCGCGATGACACCATTCATGGGCGTCCGAAATTCATGGCTCATGGTGGCCAGAAACTCCGTTTTGGCCTGCGCCGCAGATTCCGCCGCGCAACGGGCAGTCTCCAATTCGGTGTTCGTGCGGGTGAGCTGATCGCGCAACCGCTTGGCGGCGAGCACGGAATTGACCCTTACCAGAAGTTCGGCGGCATCGAACGGTTTGGTCAGAAAATCCACGGCTCCCAAGCGGAAGGCCTTCACCTTTTCATCAGTGGTGTTGCGGCCGGTCAGGAGGAAAACTGGCACGTCGCAATACTCTTTCCGCGCCTTCAGGTCCTTCAGAACGTCAAATCCCTCACGGTCCGGCAGCCCGAGGTCGAGGAGAATCAGGTCAAACGGGCGGCGCTGCATTTCCATGAACGCCGCCTCAGCATTCGTCGCACCAGTGACCTTCGCCCCAGTCCCGGGGGCGTTCTCCAGGCAGATGGTGACGGTCTTCTGAATGTGCGGATCGTCATCTACCAGCAGGATATGGGATTCGATATTGCCGTCGTCCATGGGGTAAGTCCGAAAATTTAGTTAGATTGTAGGGGGGACGCGATTAATTTTTTCGGCCTCCAGCAGAGTGGCCAGTTCTTCGAGGGAGGAGCGGACCCCTTCCAGTAATTCCCCCGCGCGGTCCCATTGCTGGGCCTGGATCGCGTCCTCGGCCTCTTCGCTGATGTTTGAGAGTGCCAAAGCGCCCAGATTCCGGGCACTGCCTTTCAGCGAATGAGCGGCCATTCGGCCCATATCCAGATCCTGTTTGCTGATCGCTTCGCCGATTTTGTGCATCCGCTGGGGGGCGTCATCCAGGAACAAATCAATCAACTCCCTGATCGCATCGGGTTCGTCTTCCTCCAGCTCTCGCAGGTCGTCCAACACGCTGCGATCAAGCACGGGGGCCTCACCGACTGCCGGGGCGGTCTCCTCGTTCCTGATCGGAGCCGAGGGTTCAAAGGCAGAATCTTGATGGACCGTTTCAATCAGGGCCCTCAGATCCGGCAGATGAACGGGTTTGTTGATGGAGCCGTCCATCCCCGCCTCGGAGCTGCTGCCGAGATGATCCGAGGAGACATCGGCCGTCATCGCGATGATCCGGATGGCCGAGAGATTCCGCTCCGCTTCGAGTTTGCGAATCGCCTTGGTCGCCTCGTAGCCATCCATCACCGGCATCTGACAGTCCATCAGGATGAGGTCGTAAGATTTCTTCTGGAACGCATCCACGGCCTGCATCCCGTCGGTCACCAGATCGGGGGTGTATCCCAGCTTCTTCAATTGCAGCAACGCGACCTGCTGGTTCACCGTGTTATCTTCCACCACGAGAATGCTCAATTGCCGCGCGATGGAAGTGATATCAGACGCGCGCTTGATGATCATCGTCTCCGTAGTGATATCAATGGGCCCCTGACCGGACGTACCCAACACTTCGGCGATGCCCTGCCGCAAACGATCACGGCGCAGGGGTTTGAGCAAGGCGGCCGAAAATCCCGCGAGCCGGAGTATCTCGACATCCATTCGCTGGCCGAGCGGGGTCAGCAAGATCAGTTTGGTATCGGGGAGTCGGAGATCGGTGTGGATGGATTCGGCCAGCGCCAGCCCATCCGTATCCTTGAGCTTGATGTCCAGCAAGACCACGTCGAAGGGTTGATCGGCCTCAGCGGCGTTTCGCATGGCCTGCACCACCTGATCGCCTGAATCCACTGCGGCGTTCTTCATGCCCCATGAGCTGGTGAGACTCACCAGCGCCTGTCGTCGATCGGGATTATCAAGCGCAATGAGCAGACGGACATCTCGCAATTCGACCGGAGTGATGGCACTGGGGTTGGGGTTCTCCGTCTTCGGCAATTCGATCTCGAAAGCAAAGGTGGACCCACCTCCGGGTTCGCTCACGAGTTCCATCCCGCCGTCCATCAGAGCAACAAGTTCCTTGGATATGGAAAGCCCGAGTCCGGTGCCGCCGTAGCGCCGGGTGGTGGTACCGTCTGCCTGCGTGAACGCCTCGAATATTCGCACCTGCGTCTCCGGGGTCATGCCGATGCCCGTATCCGAAACGGAAAAGCGCAGTTTGGCACTTTCGGCATCCTCCGAAATCCGCTCGACCTTCACCATGACCTGGCCCACGTCCGTGAACTTCACGGCATTGCCGAGTAGGTTGACGATGATCTGTCCCAGCCGAACCGGGTCTCCCCTGACCCAACGCGGAACCTCCGGCGCGATCCAGGTGACGGGCTCAATACTCTTGGCCTGTGCGCGATGGGCGAGCAGTTCCACCGCGTCCTCAACGACCTCGATCAGATCAAACGTGGTCTGCTCAAGATCCATCTTCCCGGCTTCGATTTTTGAGAAGTCGAGAATGTCGTTGATAATGTGCAACAGCGTGTGTGCGCTGCTGTTGATGGTACCGGCGAACTCCTGCTGGGCAGGTGTCAGATCGGTGTCAAGCAACAGCTCGATCATGCCCAGGATGCCGTTCATCGGCGTCCGGATCTCATGGCTCATCGCCGCCAGGAACTGCGACTTCAGGTGAGTTGACTCCAGCGCCGTGTCGCGAGCCGCGGCCAGTTCCTTCTCAACGTTCTTCAGCTCGGTGATATCGCGCGAGATGCCGATGATGCCGGTGATGAAGCCCACCCGATTACGGGTTGGCACCTTGGTGACCGAGGCCCAAATTTCTTCACCGTCGGACGAGACCTGTTTTTCGACCTTGTTGATGATCGGCGAGCCGGTCATCAGAATCTGCTGTTCGTCCTCGGAATATTCCTGTGCCTGTTCGGGCGGATGAAAATCCGAATCCTGTTTGCCTACCACTTCGGCCGGATTCTTGATGCCGAGGCGTTTGGCCATGGCGAGTGAACATTGGAGAAAGCGGGACTCGGTGTCCTTGAAGTAGATCCGGTCGGGAACGTTGTCCAGCAGCGCGCGCAACAGGTCACGCTCGAACGCCAACTGCTCCTCGATCTGCTTCCGTTCGGTCACGTCCCAGAAGATGCCTTGGATCCCGGCGATCTTTCCCTGCGTATCGAAAAGCGGATTCTTGATCACCTGCACATAGATCTTCCCGCGGTCCGGCACGTAATGCGCCTCGATGCCTTCGTAGGGCCGGCCCTTCGCCATCAGATCCTGATCGTCCTTTTTGTATTTGTCCGCGAGCGCGCGCGGGAAGAGGTCGTGATCGGTATTCCCCAGAATTTTCTCCCGCTTAAGACCGAGTTCCTTGCAGAACCCCTCGTTCACAAAGGTGAACCGCCCGTCCACGTCCTTGCGGAAGATGTTCTGAGGCAGGTTTTCAACCAGCGAATGATAGAGCAGTTCGGATTCGCGAAGTCGGATCTGCGCCAGCTTGCGATCGGTCAGATCATGCAGGATGGAAAGAACCAGCGGATCCTGTCCCTCGAACTCGACGTAGGAATTCGAAAGCTCCAGATCCGCCATGTGACCGGATTTGAACTGGAAGTGTTGCTCAACATGTTCCGGGATCTGCCGATCGCGATAGTTACGCTCAAAATCCTGGATGCGCAGCGCGTTGCTCTCCGACTCCTGGTAGCTGACCGTGTAAGGATGGCCGATCAGGTCCTCCTCCGCCATGCCGACGATTTCGCAGTACGCGGTGTTCACTGCGTGAATGATGCCCTTCCCATCGGTCAACCGCATGCCGTCCGCGGATTTTTCCCAGACTGAGCGGAACTGGAGTTCGGAATCGCGCATCGCCACATCCGCCGCCCTCCGTCGCGTGATATCGGCCACCGTGCCTTCGTAATACAGCAACTCCCCATTTTCATCGCGGACACTTCGCGCGTTTTCTGAGATCCAGATGATGTCGCCATTGCGGTTGTAGGCCTCGGATTCGAAAGCCGACAGTTTCCCTTGCTCTTTCATGCAACGGATAAACTCCTCCCGCCGACCTGGTTCGACATACAGCTGCGCGCCTATGTCATTGAAATGCGCCAGCAAACCGGCGGGAGACTCAAAACCGTAGATCTGCGCCAGCATGGAGTTGACCCGCAAAAAATTACCGCTCGGAGAGGACTGGAAAATGCCGTCCGTCGAATGCTCAAAAATGTCCCGAAATTTCCGTTCCGCCTCCCGCAATGCCCGCTCCGTGCGTCGGTGCTCGGCGACTTCATTTTTCAGCGCCGTCAGGCTGCGCGTCATCTCCAGTCGCGTGGTGACCTGTCGGGCAAGGAGCTTTAAAGACGCGATCTGCGCCTCGGTGGGGGTATGGACCTCATGATCGATCACCCAGATCGTGCCGAACGCGACCCCCCCACTTGTAGCCAAGGGATGCCCCGCGTAGAAGCGAACCTGCTGATCGCCGATGCGGATGTCCTTGTCCCGAAACCGCTCATCCTGGGTGGCATCCTCAACCACCAGCAGGTCTGCACGCTCGACGGTCGTCGCGCAGAAGGTCTCATCCGGGGGCAGCATGTCCACGTCGATCCCGACCTTGGCAATGAAATGGTGATTCTCCGGTCCCTGTATCGTGATCGCGGCCGCCGGCGTCCCGCAGATCTTCCTGGCCAATTCCGCGAGTTCATTCATTGCCGGATCGTTGGCGGCGGCGAGGCCGCCATAACGTTCAAGCGCATCGTCTGATTCTTCGGAACTCACAGTGCCGGCGATTTCAATCGATTGCCAGACAGGGGTAAAGCCTCAAACCGCGAACAGAAATGAGCGTTGTGTTCGCCCGGACAGCGCCGGGACAACATCGACCACTCAATCCAACATCGGCTCCGGGCGAGCGTCCGATTCGGCCGGATCACCGGCGTAAAGTCGTTCGCCCACAAACGCGCCCACCAGCGCACCGACACATGGCGCGATAATATAGACCGTGAACCAGCCGATTCCGTTGACCGTGAAAGGCACGCTTCCCCATCCCGCCAAGGACGAGAAGATCCGGGGCGAGAGATCCCGCGCCGGGTTGAAGCCGGCCATGGTCACCGGTGCGAACAGGCAGATAAGCACGGTCAATGTCATCCCGATCGCGATCGGCGTGAGCGGACCCGGACCGCCGGTGTTCGATCGCGCGGTGAAGCCAAAGATCGTCAAGGCCAGCAGACCGGTGCCGACCATCTCGGCACAGAATGCGCGCCAGTGGGGCGTCGCCAACCGGGACTCCAAAGTCAGAGGGAGAGCACCCGGATTGGGAAAATATTCTCCAAATATCATCGCACTCGCCTCACTTCCCACCTCGCCGCGAGCAATCCCATTCTGGCTTTCGAACTGGGTGATGCCGCCGCCAAAAATCACAAACACCAGCGCGGCGGCGAGGAATGCGCCGAGAAACTGCGCGGCAAAGTACCCGGGAATTCGTCGTTTCGGAAAGTCTCGCACGAACGCGAAAGCCAGCGTGATCGCCGGATTGAAATGCGCCCCGCTGGCACTCCCACAAAGGAAGATTGCGGCGCTCAATCCAAGCCCCCAGACAACTGCCACCTGAAAGAGCCCGACCGGAATATCCCAAGCCACCGAGGTCGCAACGGCGCCACAACCACAAAACACGAGGACAAAGGTCCCGATCAATTCACCTGCAAACCAGTTCTTCATCACTCGAAATTCAACAGCAAACGTCCGACGAATCCTTTTCCGCGCAGCCCCTACCCCCGGCAATCACTTTGGGTGGACACAACTCCGCTCCCTCCGCCAATCGCTCAAGCAAGCTTTGCCGCCGACGTAGATCGGCTCGGAAGATCTTCATTTCACCCCGGCAATCCTGGAGGCATTTCAGGTTCTCGATCACCAGCGGATGCGGCTTGCTGGGAAGACGATAGATGGTCCAGTTGTTGTGCCGCTCGGTTTCAACCAACCCGTTGCGCCGGAGATAGCCCAGCTGTTTTGACGTTTTGACCTGGGTTTCATCCAGAATTTCCTGGAGGTGACACACACAGAGCGGCCCCTCAGAGAGCAGATTCAGAATCCGCAACCGCGAGGCATCACAAAGGCATTTATAGACGACAACTGCATCCATGGGTGGGAATATTCTCCAATTGGAATATTCCAACAACCGAAATCTCCAAAACCCGTGAGTATCGCGCATGACTCCATCGGTGGCCACAGATCAGGGGATGCGGGTGCCCTAGTGGGAGTTCACGCTTTGTAGGGCCGGGCCTGAAGGGCTCGAACAAGTTCGCGCCCACACGCTAAACGTGAACTCCAACCGGCATCTGGCTCGCCCGACCTTTTTTCAATCACACCGGCAAACAACGGCACTTCGTCCGCACTCAAGATCAGAAATCGAAGGAATCACACTGATTTCCTTGACCCCTTCGCGGCGGCCCCTAGCATCCGGCGAGTTTTGCACTGATGAGAGCGATTTTGGCATTGGAAGACGGCACACTGTTTCACGGCGAAGGCTTTGGCGCAGAGGCTTCGGCGTGTGGTGAGGTTTGTTTCAACACCTCGATGACGGGGTATCAGGAAATCCTCACCGACCCCTCATACAAGGCCCAGATCGTCACGATGACCTATCCTCACATCGGGAATTACGGGGTCAACGAGCAGGACGTCGAATCCTACCGACCCCATGTTGCCGGATTCGCCGTGCGGGAAGTCTCGCCGGTGCACAGCAGTTGGCGGTCGGATTGTTCGTTGGGCGATTACATGATCAAACACGGGCTCCCGGGAATTCAGGGACTCGATACCCGCGCGCTGACCAAAAAGCTCCGGGTCCATGGTTCGATGAACGGATTCATCAGCACGGAGGACATCAGCGATGAGGAAGCAATCGCCCGCGCAAAGGGATGGACCGGACTGCTCGGCGTTGACTACGTCAAGGAAGTGACCCATCCGGAAGCGTTCGATTGGGATAGCACCGACGAACAGAGTGCCGGATTTCGCATCACGCACGGCGACGAAACCGGTGATCCCCGACAGACCCGCAAGCCACTCCCCGCAGCGGATATCCCGATTGTCGCACTCGATTTCGGAATCAAATACAACATCCTCCGTTGCCTCCGACAGCAGGGCTTCAAGGTGAAGGTCATGCCGGCAACCACCTCCGCTGACGACATCCTGAAAGAGAAGCCGTCGGGAATCTTTCTTTCCAATGGGCCGGGGGATCCGGCCGCAGTCACTTACGGGGTAAAAACGGTCAACGAATTGATCACCACAGGCATCCCGATATTCGGAATCTGTCTCGGCCATCAAATCCTGGGCCAGGCCTTGGGGGGCAAGACCTTCAAGTTGAAATTTGGTCACCGAGGTGGCAATCAGCCGGTGCAGGACCTCGATACCCGAGCGGTGGAAATCACCTCTCAGAACCATGGCTTTGCCGTCGATTCCGACTCCTTGCCGGATAATGTGGAAGTCACTCACGTTAACCTTAATGACAAAACCGTCGAAGGTCTGCGTCATAAGACCAAACCTATCTTCTGCGTCCAATACCATCCCGAGGCTTCCCCTGGACCACATGATTCCAAGCCGCTTTTTGCGCGTTTTCGCGGGCTTATTGAGAAAGCGTAAACTCCACAGCCAAAACCGACTGCGATTCCAGTGCCACAGCGAAACCGGTTGACTTGATTATTGCGATCAGGATAATCGTTCGACCTACCACTTTATATGCCCAGATTAGTGTTGCTCACAGAGGGATTTACAGGCCGGACTTTCGAATTAAAGTCCGAGCGGAGCACCGTCGGCCGTCTGGAAGAAAATACCTTTCAGATCCCCGCACCATCGGTTTCAAGCCATCACTGTGAGATCCTCCTCACGGATGACGTGGTCACAATTCGGGACCTTGATTCCACGAACGGCTGTTACGTTAACGGAGAGCAAATCACCGAAAAATCGCTCGCTCAGGGCGAAATAGTGCGTTTTGGTGCCATTGAAGCCCGGTTGGAAGAATCCAAAGGTCCCGGCAGCAGCGGCAAAAAACAGCTTGATCAGACCTCCGTCCTTCCGCAGGGAGTGAACCTCAACGATTTGGAACAGGGCACCCAGCGCATCAGCTTGAGTAAGGGTGGCCCATTCAAGCGCAAGGGCACCAAAGGCAAGGCCATCTGGATTACCATCGCAACGGTGGTGGTGGCTGGCGTCGTGGCCACCTTGGCCTACGTCTTGCTCAGCTGAACGTCGAAGGTTCATGGCCGCGACCTTGAGCCCAATCCGCTTGCCCTCCGCGCGCTCGGTTACTTGACAGTCCCCGAATCGATTCGGAGATTCGGGCTCCCAACTTCTACCCGACAGCATGACCAACGATTACGAGGAACACATCTTCGCGATGGCGGACGACACGCCCGCAAGACCGCTGAGGAATTTGACGTCACGCTCAATTTCTCCCCCGAAAGCCTCACCGTCGTCGATGAACTCATCACCAACATGTACTTCATCGAAGCCGATCTGGATTCGGTGATGACGTCCTTCGGCATCTACGCCGGCGAAGTCGTCCGCCGCAATCTTGGCGGGCGTTGGATCGAGGACGAACAGTTCGGCTTACACCTTCGCGGGGTTGGCGAAGAGAACGTCATGTCCCAACCGTTGAAATGGTTGCGGGATCGTTTTGAGAATGGGCCGTCCGATCCGGTCGCCGCCAAATACACGGCGGTGCTGGAGCATCTGCAAGGCGGCACAAAAATTCCGCAGGGCCGAGTTTCCTATGTGAGGCGACCGGCGGTTGCAGGAGGGGATCAGCCCGAACTCGACGAGGCGCTGCTCCAGGCACCCGCGATTGTGTTCTTCCTCATCGCCTCCGCCGATGGCGACGTGGAAATCCAGGAATGGGAACGCTTCCTGCAAAAGATGTCCGACTACCATGCCGATCAGTCCGAGTTGTTTGAACAGGCCGTGGTCGGCATGAACCCTAGGCTCAACCAATACTTCGCCTTCATATCCTCCCCCGATTCCAACGCCGACAAATCGCTCGCCCGAATTCGCGAGGTGCTCGACACCAAATATGAAGCGCCGACCGCCGCCAATTTCAAACAGGCCTTGGTCAAGCTCGCGAAGGAGATCGCCGCAGCTGCCAGCGGCTTCTTGGGGTTCGGAGAAAAAGTCTCCGCAGAGGAAATCCAGGCAATGACCAAGATCTCGGAAGCACTCGGACTGGAAGCTGAAGAGTAAGAGGACCGCTGGATTAAATCTGGGGTCCGTTCGAAACGAACAGCGATTTCCCAAGCCGGCATCGATTTCCGATGGGGACACACCGGCAGAGTTTAAGCCGAAGGCTTTGCAGCTCTTAGCCCGGGGGTGAGCGAGGAACGAGCGACACCCCGGGATCATTCCCCCAACAAAACCCATCCCGAAGGAATGGCAGCCTCACGGCATTGCTGGGGAATCGGATATCTTGATGGCATCCCTCCGGGATGCGGTTTTCCACGGATACCGGTGGTATCGCTGCGCTCAACCGCCCGGCTAATTGCTGCCAAGCCTCCGGCTTATCCACTATTTCGCTGGAAGATCTTTTCGCGGAAACAAGGGCGATGGTTTGCCTACCTTGTGGCCCGGTTGAATGCCTCCCCAGACCGCCAGCGCCAGTCGATCGGGGTCTCCCTCCAAACCAAGCTGTTCGAATATCCGCGCGGCAGTTCCCGGCACATACGGCCATAGCAGCACTGCCAAAATGCGCGCCACCTCCGCCAGATTATAAAGGATCTCATCCACGCGCCCCGCACTGTCCGGATCTTTCGCCAGCTTGAACGGCGCCGTGCGATCGATGTAACTGTTCGCCTCATCGATCAGCGTGGTGATCGCATACAGACCCTTTTGCAGGCGATTGTTTTTCAGATGATCGGCGGTCTCAGAGATGATGCGCTCGGTCACCTCACGGAGGTCTTCGTTCTGCACGGCCAGCGCCCCCTCGCGATAGCGGTTGGTCATCGCGAGTGAGCGGTTCACCAGATTCCCGATACCGTTGGCGAGATTGTTGTAGCGGGCGGCAAAACCTTCATCCGTCCAGTTGCCATCCGGACCAATGTCGAGTTCGCGGACGACGTAGTGGCGAAACGCATCCAGACCCCACTCATCGATGATCGCCATCGGATCAATCGTGTTGCCGGTGGTCTTCGAAATCTTCTCGCCGTCCTTCTGCCAAAATCCATGGACCAAGATCTGTTTGGGCAAAGGCAGCCCCATCGCCTTCAGCATGATCGGCCAATACACCGCGTGAAAGCGGAGGATATCCTTCCCGATCACATGAACATCAGCCGGCCACAATTCGACATTGTCGGCGCTGTTCGGGAAGTCATCCGCGTTCAGTCCCAACGCATCCAGAACCCCCTTGTCACCATGCACCGCCGGATTGCTGATGTAGTTGGTCAGCGCATCGAACCAGACATAGGTCACGTAGTCCTCGTCGAACGGAAACGGAATGCCCCAGGAAAGTCGTTCTTTGGGCCGGGAACTGCAGAGATCTCCCAGCTCATTGTTCTTCAGAAAACCCAACACTTCATTGCGGCGATAGTCGGGTTGCACAAATTCCGGATTTGCCTCGATGTGGTCGATCAGCCATTGCTGATGGGCCCCCATCTTGAAATTGTAGTTCTCCTCCTCCAGCTCAACGACCTCGCCCCATTGCGGACCGAAGGTGCCATCTTCTTCCCGATCCTGATCCGTCAGAAACTGTTCCTGCCTGGTGGAGTAACTGCCCGCGTATTTCTCGCGATAAAAATGATCCGTCTGCTGCAACTTCTCCAAGACCGCCTGAACCACCTTCTTGTGCGGGGCCGACGTGGTTCGCACAAAATCCGCGTTACAGAGATTCAGCCGATCCGCGAACGCCTGCCAGGTTTTGGCCAGACCATCGCAGTATTCCTGGGCAGATTTACCGGCCGCATCAGCGGATGACGCGACCTTCTGCCCATGCTCATCCAGCCCGGTCAGGAAAAAGACCTCCTCACCCAGCGACATGTGGGCGCGGGCGATGACATCGGTGATGATCTTCTCATAGGCATGCCCGATGTGGGGCTCGCCGTTCACGTAGTCGATGGCGGTCGTGATGTAGTAGCGCTTGCTCATTCGCGGAGCGGAGTGTGGCGGAATCGATTTGGGTTGGCAAAGAAGATTGGATTTCCGACGGCCGTTCAGATCTTAACCCGAAACTCCTCGTCCTTCTTCACCGACAACAGAAACGCAGTCAGCAATTCCGGAATCTGTTCGAGATCTTTCAGACTGATCATTTCCACCGGCGAATGCATGTACCGATTGGGCAGACTCACCAACGCACTGGGGATGCCGCCGCGCGTGATGAAGATCGCATCCGTGTCCGTTCCCGTTGTGCGGGAGGCGGCCTCGTGCTGAAGATGTATTTTCGCCTTCTTGGCAGTCTTCTCCAAACGTTCGACCAACACCTCGTGATTCCCCACTCCATGAGTCAGCGTGGGGCCTTGCCCCAGTTTGATATCGCCATGCATCTGGCGATTGATCGTCGGACAATCCGTGGCGTGGGTCACATCGATCACGATCGCCGCATCCGGCTTCAGTTCATACGCAATCTGTCTGGCCCCCAGAAGCCCGACTTCTTCCATGATATTGGACACCACGCAAACCTCGGGATGAAGCTTGCCACGTTTTGGCTTCAACTTACGCAAGGTCTCCGCGATGGCATACCCACCAATGCGATTGTCGAACACCCGTGAAACCGCAATGTCATCCCGTAGGATTTCGAACTCCGTGTTGAACGTCACCGGATCACCCACTCGCGCAATCTTTTTGGCAGCGGCCTGATCGGCGGCACCGATGTCGATGAACAACTCATGCACCTTGGGCACCTCGCGCTTGCCACTGATATTAGTGAGATGCGGAGCCACGTTTCCGACGACGCCGTGCACCGGTCCCTTGCGGGTATGAATCGTAATTCTCTGAGCGCGACTGATCCCCGGATCGACGCCACCCAGTTTGCGGACATAAATAAAACCATCCGCATCGATGTAATTGACCGCCAGTGCGATTTCATCCGCATGGGCGGAAATCATGATGCGTGGCGAACCGCCTTTGTTCAGGACCGCAACCGTATTGCCGTAGGCATCCGAGTAAGTTTCATCAGCGAAAGGCGAAACGTATTTCAGCCAGACGCGCTGCAAAGCTGCCTCCCGCCCCGAAGGCGCATGGGTTGAAACGAGTTGTTTCAGAAAATCCAACGATTCTTTACGCATCGCGCGAGTGTGGGGAAAGGCCCGCGGAAGCGCAAAGCCGGAGGACCGACAACTTTGACTGAATCATGGCCGTGCCGATAATTCACCGCTTCTCCCCATTGATCTAAAGCGGAGACTTCGTGTAGTTCCGCTCGTCGAAGGGTTTGTGATAGTCAACCGTTCCCGACCGCTCGCTGATCACATACCCGGAACGGCGTATATACTCGTCACCTGGGAGAAACTCGTCACCGGTTTCCTGAAGACGGCTGCGGAGAAGATCCTCCAGTTCGCGTTGCTTCTTTGCGTGGGCTGATACGCCCGCGAGGTTTCTCTTCTGAAACGGATCGGCTTCGTTGTCATAGAGGAGCCAAGGACCTTTCAGATCTTTGCAATACGTCCATCGACAGGTTCTGACGCCGCGATATTCGCGCCCGCCGCGAGCCCGGCTCCACTGCCCAAACGGTGCGGGGCAGGTCATGATCGGCGCGTAGTCCAGATCGGGGCGTTCGCTACCTCGGATCACACCGGAGAGATCGCGGCCTTCCACAGCGTCCGGGATTCGCTCCCCTTCACCACACAATCCCAACAAGGTCGGCATGATGTCTGGAGTGTCGATTCGCGCAGCAGTCTCCCGCTTCTTTCTTCCCATGCCTGCCGGCCAGCGGACCAGAAACGGAACGCGCAAGGACTCATCCCACGGTTGCTGCTTCTTCATGAACCCGTGCGAATGCAACATGTCCCCGTGATCCGAGGTGTAGACGACAATCGTATTTTCAGCGAGACCGGTTGCCTCCAAAGTCTTCATCAGGTCACCGACGCATTCATCGAGCGCGGTCATGTGGGCGTAGTATCCCAGGTAATCCTTTTCCGCCTGTACTGCCTGTTCGGCCGGCACATTGTCGCGCAGGGTCAACGTCAGTCCGGCATACATCTTCCGGTGTTTCTCCGGCGCAGTCTGATACGGCGCATGCGGCGGGCCCCACGACACAAACATCGCGAACGGATCCGCATCCTGCTCCTTCGCTCGATCCTCGAGGTATTCCTGGGCCATGCGCGTCTGCGGAAAGGGTTCATAACCTTCCCACGGAATCCGCTCCGGCGTTTCTCCGTAGTAGAACGACTTTTTGTAATTGTGCGTGCACTCCAGCCCGCGCCAGAATTGAAATCCTTGCCGACGATCCTCCGGCGTAAAAGCCGAGCGCCCACGTCCGTCAATGTGCCATTTGCCAATGTACCCGGTTGAGTAACCCGCATCATTCAGGCAGTGCGCCACCGAACGATGCTCGGTCGTCAGTGCTAGATCATTAAGGTAAAGCCCGTGCGAGAGCGGTCGTTGTCCAGTGAGCAAAGAAGCCCGGTGCGGGCAGCAAACCGGAATGCCCGACACCGCGTGCGTAAAATTGAGACTCTCCCCTGCCAATTTATCAAGGTTCGGCGTGTGGACCTCACGATTGCCAGCATAGCCGTGATCGGATGCGCGCCATTGGTCGGAGAAAAGATACAGAATGTTCGGCCGCTTGGGTGTGGTTTTCGCCTGCAGCTCGGATGTCATCCCCGCGGCCACCGCCGTCGCGCCAGCCACATGCAAAAATTTGCGTCGCTTCATCCACCGACCAATATCGGTTCAAATCGCCCACGCAAGCCTTTCGTGTCGCCGATGCGCTGCGTTGCGTTCGCGAAGCGAAGGAAGTTGAAACCAAAGACTGGATACCCAAAACTCATCACCACACTCTCAGCTCTGGCATGAAACGGAACCCACTCGTATTTTTACTCTCCGTCCTTTGCATTCTTGGCGGTTCATCTGAGGCCGCGCCTCGACCCAATATTCTCTACATCCTCTGCGATGACTTGGGTTACAGCGATCTCGGCTGCTTCGGTGGCGAGATCAAAACACCGACGATCGATTCGCTCGCCGCCGGCGGGGTCCGGTTGACCCAGCTCTACAACACCGGTCGCTGCTGTCCCTCCCGCGCCGCGCTCCTCACCGGACAATACCCGCATCGCGTCGGGTTGGGCCACATGACCACCAATGACCTCGGACAACCTGGTTATCGGGGCGTCGTTTCCGAAGACGCGCGCACGATTGCCCAAGTCCTCACTCCCGCCGGATACCGTTGTTTTATGTCCGGAAAATGGCATCTGGGCACGCCCGACCCAACGAAGCACGGCTTCGAGGAAATGTATGGCACCCTCGTCAGCGCAAAACGCTTCTTCGATCCTGACCATCTCGCCCGCTTCCCGGAAGGGCGTCAGGCCCGCCAGTATCCGAAAGGCAGATTCTACGCCACCGACGCCGTCACCGACCACGCCCTCGATTTCCTGACCCTGGCCCGCGAGACCCGGGACAAACCCTGGTTCCTCTACCTCGCCTACAACGCTCCGCATTTCCCGCTCCACGCCCCGCCGGAAGAGATCGCCAAATACGCCGATCGCTACCACGGCGGCTGGGATCAACTCCGGGCCGAACGTCTCGGACGCATGAAGTCACTCGGCATCGTCCCCGAACACACCAAACTCTCCAAACGATCACACTGGCGCAACTACGGCGAAACCAAGATCGGTGTGAACCCGGCTTGGAATACTCTCGCGAAAGACCGACGCCTCGACCTCGCCCGCCGCATGGCCATCTACGCCGCGATGATCGATCGCCTTGATCAACAGCTCGGTCGCGTGATCGCCGACCTGAAACGGAATGGCGAATTCGAGAATACCCTCATAGTGTTCACCTCCGATAACGGTGCCTGCTTCGAGTGGGACCCGTTCGGATTCGACATCGTCTCCAGCAATCAGAACATCCTGCACCAAGGCAAGATGATCGCTGAGATGGGCAAGGCCGGCACCTTTCACAGCGTCGGCTCCGCCTGGGCCAACGCCGGCAACACACCCTGGCGACTCTACAAGCATTTCAACCACGAAGGCGGCATCGCCTCCCCCGGCATCGTCCACTGGCCCGCCGGCCTGAAGAGCAGGCCCGGCTCCATCATTCACGACCCCGCCCACATAATCGACCTCCTCCCCACCGCCGCTGCCGTCGCGAAGACCAAATACACCGGCAACCTCGATCTCCCCGGCACCGACCTCATCGCGCAACTCAACACCGGCTTCAAACCCCGCACCCTCTTCTTCGAACACCAAGGCAACCGCGCCGTCCGTCAAGGGAAATGGAAACTCGTCGCCCTGGATGACGAACCCTGGGAACTCTACGACTTCACCATAGACCGAATCGAAATGAACGACCTCGCCACCAGGTTCCCCAAAAAAGTCAAACAACTCTCCGCCGCGTGGGACAAATGGGGTGCCGCCAACCAAGTCACCCCACTCCCCCGCGATCTCGGTGTGAGGTATCTGAAACCGGATTGATTGCCTGCCGCCGCCAAAAAACTTGACGGGACGTCGCTTTGATATTCTTTGTCACTGCATGCGACGCGTCATCTTGCTCCTTCTTGCAATCGCCGGAACGGCTTCGGCTCAGCAACCGCCTTACGACAATCCTCCGGCGGTTGAACCGCCATACTATCGCGTCCGGTATGAGGCTTCCACCAAACCCGGTGAACTCATCTTTTCCGTCCAATACACTGTTTGGGTACCGCCCGGCGTAAAGACGCTGCGGGGTGTGATCGTCCACCAGCATGGCTGCGGCGAGGGGTCCTGCAAGTCCGGACAGACTGGTGCCTTTGATCTGCACTGGCAGGCGCTGGCCAAAATGCACAATTGTGCGCTCATGGCGCCTTCGTATGAGCAACCTCAATCAGCGGATTGCCAGATGTGGTGTGATCCGCGCAATGGATCTGATGTCGCCTTTCAAAACTCTCTCGTCGATCTTGGTGAGCAGTCTGGCCACCCAGAACTCGCCACCGTCCCCTGGGCATTGTGGGGCCACAGTGGCGGCGGGCATTGGGCGGGCGGCATGGCCTTGCTACACCCGGACCGCGTCGCCGCCGCTTGGCTGCGCTCCGGTGTCCCCCTACTGGAACCGAACCCGAAACGTCCCAGCATCAAGCCATACACAATCTCCGCTGCGGCATTGAAAGTGCCGCTCATGTGCAACCCCGGCACCAAGGAAGGTGTCACCGTAAAAGACGGACGCTTCGCCGGTGTCTGGCCCGCCAACGAGGTTTTCTTCCACGGCGTCCGTACCAAAGGCGGACTCATCGGCGTGTCGGTCGATCCGCTGACCGCCCACGAGTGCGGCAACCAGCGCTACCTCGCAATCTCCTGGCTGGATACCTGCCTCAGCGCTCGTCTGCCAAAGGGAACAAAAGACAGCCTAAAACCAATGCCGACCAAGAACGCGTGGCTCGCACCACTGCTGGGCAAGGAGGCCTCACCGCAGGCCAAGTATGCCGGCGACAAAGCGGCTTCAGTCTGGCTGCCGAACAGAGCCATCGCGAAGGCGTGGATGCACTACGTGAAAGACACCGCGATCCCGGACACCACTCCGCCGTCGGCGCCAATCAATATCAAACTGAAAAACGGACGTCTCACTTGGAGCGCCGCTGCGGATCTCCAGAGCGGCCTCGCGCACTTCATCGTCGAGCGCGATGGCAAAGCCATTGGCACTGTCCCCAAACAGGCGAAGAATCGTTTTGGTCGGCCCATCTTCCAAGGCCTCCAATACAGCGACACACCGGCCGCCCCGCTCGTTGAGATGAGCTTCACCGATCCGAGCCCGGCCAAAGATGCACAGTCCTACCGCGTCATCGCGGTGAACACTGTGGGGCTGAAATCGAAATAATACCGTGAGTTACAAGTTTTTGGACACCCGACTCTTCGTTCTGCAGAACAACACCGGAACAGTTTGGTGAGAAAGTGGCGAGGTTCTCCAGAGCCGCTGTATCGCAGGTCTCCCGACCGGTCTTCATCGTTGCCAATGAAGCCCGCTTTCAGTTCGACCTGTCAACCGGCCACAGCAAAAATGGCAAAAGACGACTATCGATCAGCGCGTGCAGCCAGTTGCCGATTGGTCGAATTTCAGCTGCGGATTTACGCGGTCAATTTGTTCAACAACTCGATCTTCCCCTTCGCCGCGTCGTAATCCTCGCGGGTATCGATCTCGATCCAGGCCTCGGAATCATCGAAGTGGCAACGGAGTTCATGGGTGGGGAAGAACTGCGTCATCAGGTGTTCCCAGTTTAGCAACATGCGATCGTCGCGGGAGTAGAATTTGTGGCAGAGCCGCAGTAAATCCTGGCGATCCGAATCAGAGAATTTTAAAATGCCCATGGCTTCGCCGGCGAACTGGAATTGCTCAAGTTCCTCTGCTGTGACGGCGCGTTTGTCGACGTTGCGACGGATGATTTCCTGATCATCGATGAGGATCTTTGTGCACTCAATGTCGTCCAGGCTGGCTTTGCCCACGAGGAAAGCACTGGGATCGGTCCCGGCAATGAATCGCTCGAGGATGTCGCGGGCGTAGACGAGATCTCCATCGAAAATCAGAACGGGGCCGGTTGCGACTTCAATCCCCATCTGCAACGAGATGCCGTTGCCCGTTTTAAGAAAGTCGTTGTTCTCGATGAACGTGATTTCCATCTGATCAGCAAACTGTTCGGCCACATTGACGATCAATTCCTTCTTGTAACCCACGACGAGGACGACGCGCTTGATGCCCGTCTCAATAAACACGCGGAGATGTCGCGAGAGAATCGATTCATCACCAATTTCGAGCAGGCTCTTGGGTTCATTGATAACGTCGCTGATCCGGCTGCCGTACCCGGCCAGCAGTACCACTGCGGTATAATCGTTTGCGTTCATAACTTGTCTCTCAATCAAATGCTGCGGATGCGGACTCTGCGTCTTTCGTCAATCCCTTCAAGGTGTAACCCTCGGCGGCAATCAGTGCCCAACCGATGATCCCGAAAACCAATTCCCGAAACCGACGGATCAAGGCATAGGAAACACCAATGGCTGCCGGTAGTGAAAAGACGTGAAACAGGAACATCACGCCGGATTCCTGTACCCCGATCGATCCCGGAGAGAACATTCCAACTGCCTTGGCCACAGCGATGAATGCCTCCAGCGAAAACGACTGCTGCACTTCCAGACTCAATCCCAAGAACGTGCAGACCAGCAGAATCTCCAAAGTGTCGGCGAACCAGCCGAGGAGAAACACGGACGTGCAGGCGAAGAAGTAAGGTCGGTCATCGCGATAGAATTTCCGCACGCGATCATCGAGATGCTGAAAGTGCCCGGCCTGATTCTCCAGAGCCGGGATTTTCAACCGGAGAATCCGCACGATATCAAGCATGGTGCGGAACAATCCCCGGCGCTGCAGCCAGAACAGCACGCCGATCGCAATACATGCCAGGGCGGCGACGATCATCATGCCTTTTCGAGCGGGAGATCCCTCGGGCAGATAAGGCAGCGATGCGAATGCTCCACAGCATATGAAGATCACCATCGCCAGGGTCTGGCAGGACTTGGAGACGACCGAGGCCGAGGCTCCGATCGCGGTGCTTACCCCGCGCTTCTGTAGCATAAACACTTTGATGACTTCTCCGCCCAGGTAGGCCGTGGGGAGAATGTAATTGATGGCCTCGCCACACCAACGAATGCGGAACAGCGTGAAGAACCCCACGTTCGGCAATCGCTCCCGGCCGAAGGAGATTTTCCAGGCAATCGCATCGATGAGATAGACAAACAGGAATGGAATCAGGACAACCGGAGTCAGCCAGCCGAGCTTGCTAAGGTTCAGCCAGATCTGCTCCAGTCCGATCTGGTGGAGGAACCAGGCAAATACCCCCAGACCGAGGAGCAGGAAGAAGACTCGCCACGGAAACTTCATTCGGTGGCAGCCTTCCGTCCACCTGTCAGCTGCACGGTCAATGCGATCAGCCAGAATACATGAACGCCGATGCCAACCATCCACAAGAAGAGCCACAGATGATTCCCGGCAGCCAGGAAGAGCAGCAGAACGGAAAAGTCCCGGTTCGTGGTCTTGTCGATCAGCTCCTGCATCCGACGATTGTGCCGATGCTGCGGAGACATGCCGCGCAGAATCACGGCAAAGGAAACGATGACTCCGATGCCCGCGCTGATTCCCAGTGCCAGTGCAGGGCCCTCAAATCCAGCCCGCCAAAGCCCCACACCAACCCCAACAAATACCGTCACATGGACGACTTGATCGCCGACAATATCCAGCCACTTACCCAACACGCTTTCCTTGTAAGCCACGCGCGCGACGTCTCCGTCCACGCAATCGATGACTGCGGAAATCTGCAGAAGGACGGCAGCAACCAAAGCCGGCACGTATTCGCCGACCGCAAAGAGCAAGCCGGAGAGCACTCCGAGCAAGGTCGCAAATACCGAGATCTGATTTGGGGTGACAAAGGTACCGACGAGGAACTTCGAAAGAAGGCGGCCGACGGGCCGATTGAAGAAGGCGTCCACCATCCCGTCGGTCGAGCTGGTCAACGTGTCCCAGAGTTGGGCGCTCGCTTCCTTCGCCTCGACTGTCGAGCGCACGCGCATGGCGACACCTTTGGGTCTGTTGGAGGTCGCCGCGGGTGACATGGTTTTGACAGCATCTGGAGTCCCGCTTTCCAGCACGGCAATGGGAAGTGCCTCTCCGAAATTTCCGCGCAAGGATCCACCTTCCCCGATCAGCCTCGCGATGTCGTTGCGCTGAACAAACACGTCCCCTTGCAGAACCAAGGTGGGTTTCTGAATTGCCGGCATTGACAGGCAGGTCGCAACCCCGATTCCCAACGCTTCCGCGCGCTTCAATTCGGGATAACCTCGGCGCCCACCAAGGGTGATTTTCTCGCAACCACCACGATGCAGTTCCACGACCAGACGGTCCAATAGGAGAAGACCTGCCACCACCGGTGGCGGTTCCGCTGTTCCGCATATTATGAGCGCATCCATCAGACCGAATCGACGGCGGTTGTTTTAGGAGAAACCTCCCGGCTCGGCGAGCGCTTTGCGTGCAGTTGCCAAACTATTTTTCCACCCCTATCTCCCGGCCAGTTTCTCGTCCGGGTTCGCCGGGCTCAGTCCCAACTGTTTCATCTCTTCGAGGTAGCCTTCGCGAAAGGTGGGGAACTGTAACTTCCCGCCGAATTCACCTCGCAGAAGTCGGTTCGAAACCCGCTTGTCGGTTACTGCGCGTTTGCGGCGGGTGGTTGATTCGCCGGTGGGGGGGATTGATTTGCCCAGACGTTCACTGAGGAATTCGAAGAACGCGGTCTGAGTCACCGGTTCGTCGTCGGCCACGTTTATGATTTTGGGCGGCGAATCATGTTCGATAAGCTGTCTGATCACACTGGCCACGTCGTCGCGATGGATCTGGTTCAGATGGCGGTGGGGATCTCCGGTGATGGTTGCTTCGCCGCGGAGATACTTGAGGAACAGATGTCCGCGTTCGGGGCCGTAGATGCCGGCCACCCGCAGGATTGTGGCGCGGCAATCCCAGGCCGCGGCCGTGCGTAGGATCTCGCGCTCGGCGTTGACCAAGATTTGCCCGGTTTCACTGTCCGGCACCGCGTCCGACTCCTCGGTGACCGTCGATCCGTCAGTCTGTCCGTAGACGCTTGAGCTGCTGGTGAAAAGCAGGCGGGCGGGGGGATTCTTCGCGAGCCACTGCAGAAGGTTCTTCGTGCCGTCGCCGAACACCTTGCGGAACACGTCCACCCCACCTCGGCTGGAGGAGACACAATAGACGACGGCATCGACGGGTTGCGGAAGGGCCTGCAGATCTGGCGGGTTCAATACGTCCGCCGCGCGGATTTCGAAGCTGCTGGTTGGACCCTCATCCACGGTTCGGCGCACCCCGACAACTTCGTGACCGGCGGTAATCAGTTCCTCGGCGAGTTGGCTGCCGACGTAGCCGAGTCCAAATATGAGGACTTTCATGAGTGGTCCCAGGTCACGATCAGGCCTCTTCCTTGGCCGAGTTTTTGGCCGAGTTCTTCATGTCCAAATAAAGATTATAGCCGGCGACCATGGTGGGGAAGAGATAGCCGAGAATGCCCACGGAATCGTTCTTCCCAAAGATGAAATACATCAGGCACATGAGGCTCCCCAGCACGCTCATGATCCAAAACACCCTTGGCACCACCGGCTTGCCTGCTTTACGCGAAGCCTGCATCTGGATGGCCCAACGGCCCGCAAAGATGAACACGCCGAGGTAACCGATCATCTTCCAACCGGTGACTTTGGCTCCCAGGATTTCAAAGAGGACCTCGTGCATGAGTAGAATTCTTCCAGATGCTTGAGTCTGGCGCTCGCGATTGCGAACCAATTGTCAGGGCTCGAGTGTTGCGAGACGCCAAATACAGCAGCCCATGTTCCGCCGCCTCAGGACCGGGTCTGAGCTTGGCTGTAACGATGCAGTTGAACTCACCGTAGAATGGACCTGTGGCACTCGTTGCGCCTTAGCCCTTCAGAATCGCCACACCGTAGTCACGGTTCATTTTGGCGATGAAGTTGATACTGATTTCCTTGGGGCAGACCGCTTCACAGGAGCCGGTCACTGTGCAGGCACCGAAGCCTTCTTCGTCCATCTTCAAAACCATGTTCTTCACGCGCCGGTCCTTCTCGGGCTGGCCTTGGGGAAGCAGGTTCAGATGGGAGACCTTCGCGGAAACGAACAGCATTGCGGAAGCGTTCTTGCAGGCGGCAACACAGGCGCCACATCCGATACACTGGGCGGCGTCCATCGCCAGATCGGAGACCTCTTTGGAAATCGGCAGGCAATTTGCATCCTGTGCGCCACCGGTCGAGACGCTGACAAAACCGCCGGACTGGATGATTCGGTCCATCGCCGAGCGATCTACCACGAGATCCCGCACGATTGGAAACGCTTTGGCGCGCCAGGGTTCGACCGTGACGGTTTCGCCGTCCTTGAATTTCCGCATGTGCAGCTGGCACGCGGTCGTTGCCTTCTGGCCACCGTGCGCCTTGCCATCGATCACCATCGAACAGGTTCCGCAGATCCCTTCGCGGCAGTCGGAGTCGAACGCGATCGGTTCCTTTCCTTCACCAATCAACTGCTCATTCACCACGTCCAACATTTCGAGAAACGACATGTCCTCGGATACATCGTTGGCTGCGTACACTTCAAAGTGCCCGGAATCGTCGGCGTTCTTCTGACGCCAGATTTTCAAAGTAAGTCTCATGGCAATTACTTGTAGCTGCGGGTGGACATCTTGATTTCTTCGTATTTCAGCTGCTCTTTGTGGAGCTTCCAGCGTTTGTTTGGACCTTTGTATTCCCAGCCGGCAACGTAGGCAAACTTGTCATCGTTGCGTTTCGCTTCGCCGAGGCTTGTGAATCCACTCTGCACTTCGGGATCTTTCTCGGTGAACTGATGTTCGGTGCGGAAATGGCCGCCGCAGCTTTCTTCCCGTTTCAACGCGTCGTAGCAGAGCAATTCGGCGAATTCCATAAAGTCAGCGACGCGGCCCGCGTATTCAAGGGATTGATTGAGACTGCCTTCGGAGCCCGGGACGTTGACGTTCTCCCAGAACTCAGCGCGGATTTCCGGAATGCGTTTCAGGGCTTCGGTCAGGCTCTTCTTGGAGCGGGCCATCCCGCAGTTTTCCCAGACGAGCTGCCCCAGTTCGCGGTGGAATGAGCGGACGGTACGTTTGCCGTTGATGCTCAAGAGTGTGCTGACAATTCCGCGCACCTTCTCTTCCGCTTCATCGAAAGCGGGATCATCGGTGGACGGGCAGAATTTTTGTTCGGAGGCGAAGTAGTGACCGATCGTGTGCGGAATGACGAAGTAACCGTCGGCCAATCCCTGCATCAGGGCGCTGGCACCCAGACGGTTGGCGCCATGATCGGAGAAGTTTGCTTCGCCCAACACGAACATGCCGGGAATCGAGCTCTGGAGATGATAGTCCACCCACAGGCCGCCCATGGTGTAATGCACGGCGGGATAGATGCGCATCGCCTGTTTATAGGCATTTTCGCCGGTAATCCGTTCATACATGTCGAACAGATTTCCGTAGCGCGCCCGAATCTGATCTTCACCGAGGCGGCCGATGGCATCGGCGAAATCGAGGTAGACACCGAGGCCGGTCGGTCCCACACCGCGGCCTTCGTCGCAAACTTCCTTCGCTGCGCGGGACGCGATATCACGCGGTGCCAGGTTTCCAAAAGACGGATACTTGCGTTCCAGATAGTAGTCCCGCTCCGACTCAGGGATATCGCTGGCGCGTTTGCCACAGTCGGCCTGGTTCTTTGGCGCCCAGACGCGTCCATCGTTTCGGAGGGATTCGGACATCAGCGTCAGTTTGGACTGATGATCTCCGCTTACTGGAATACAGGTCGGATGAATCTGGGTGTAGCAGGGATTCGCAAAAGCGGCCCCGCGGCGATGGGCCCGGAAGGTGGCGGTGACGTTGCAGCCCACCGCATTGGTTGAGAGGTAAAAGACCGGCCCGTAACCGCCGGTCGCAAGAATCACCGCGTCAGCGGCATGACGTTCGATTTTGCCGTTCGTCATGTCGCGGGTGATGATTCCCTTGGCATGGCCGTTGATGACGACGAGATCGAGCATCTCCGTCCGGGGATACATCTTCACCGTGCCCGCGCCGATCTGACGACTCAGCGCGGAGTAGGCACCGAGCAAAAGCTGCTGACCGGTCTGGCCGCGAGCGTAGAAGGTGCGACTCACCTGCGCGCCGCCGAAGGAACGATTCGCCAGCAACCCGCCATATTCACGGGCGAAAGGCACGCCTTGGGCAACACATTGATCAATGATGTTCGTGCTGACTTCAGCCAGGCGATGAACATTGGCTTCCCGGGCGCGAAAATCACCGCCCTTGATCGTGTCGTAGAACAGGCGATGAACACTGTCACCATCGTTCTGATAATTCTTGGCCGCGTTGATTCCACCTTGAGCCGCGATGGAGTGAGCTCGTCGCGGGCTGTCCTGATAGCAGAAGCAACTGACGTCGTAGCCGAGTTCCGCAAGCGTCGCAGCGGCTGAGCCACCGGCCAACCCGGAACCGACCACGATCACCTTGAACTTCCGCTTGTTCGCGGGGTTCACCAGCTTCATGTCGAACTTGTGCTTCGTCCATTTCTGGGCGAGTGGGCCGGAAGGAATATTGGAATCGAGTTTCATGTTACTGGGCTCCTTTCTCAGCAAAAGTGAGGATGCCGGTCAGGACGGCGATGGGGATGGAGAGGTAACCCACCAGCACGATGGCGGAGCCGACTTTCGCAAAGAGTTCGATGGGTTTGGTCCACGCCGGCGTTTTGAGACCGAGTGAGTGAAACATCGCACTGAGGCCGTGGCTCAAATGGAGTGAGAGCAGGATGATCGCGACGGCGTAGGAGATCGAAACCCAGGGGTTCTGAAAACCGATGATCAGCATGCGATAGATGTCATGCCGCCCGGCCGAATCCTTGAGCATGTGGAAATCGAGTCCCGTCCCGTTCACCCAGTCGAGCATGACGGTGAAGTGCAGGAGGTGGTATAGAATGAAGAAGAAGACAACGATCCCGCTTCCGCGCATGAACTGTGAGGCGTAGCTGGCCTCGGTGGCTTTCGATTCCAGATACCCGACCGGGCGGGCCGCCTTGTTTTCGGAGTGCAGCAGTATCCCCACCGCGATGTGGAGCAGAACGCCAACAATCAGGCCGATCCGCGCACCCCACAGCACTTTTGGCGACGACTTCAGCAACGCCCCGTAAGAGTTGATCGCGTCCGGTCCCAAAAAGACCAACAAGTTTCCTGCCAGATGCCCAAAGATGAAGCCAACCAACATGAACCCGGTGAGGCCCATGATGTACTTCTTGCCGAGCGACGATTTAAAAATATTAGAGATGATATTCATCACTGATGACGGTGGCTGGGAAAATTAACGCAACTTATCTTCCAGCCAACATACCTATCTAAGGGCCGGTTGGGGAATCCGTCAATTCAGCGCGCTGGCAAATGTTCAGGTATTAGCAACACTGTCCCAGAAGTAACCGCGGCTTATCCTGAATCGTGAAACAAGCGGGCTTCGCAAGCCATGCTTTGTGTGTTGCGGGCCTTTCAGGCCCGCAACAAAACAAATCGTCAACTCGACGTCGCCCGAAAGATTTCCGGGCGAGTTAGGGTTTCGCGATGCTGGTCCGAGCAAAGTTTGAGCGGACTCACATCCGCTGCTGAGAATGGGTAGAATCCCGGCATAAGCCGGATCAAACTATGGGTAGATGGTTGATCTCCCCTGCTTCGTCCGCGAGTGAATCAAACTTGCCGATTCACTCCTTGATGAACTTGTAGCAGTCGATGTCGGCAATGCTGTTGGAGGGGCCTTTTTTGTCCATCGATACTTTCATGAGGTAATGGCCTTTCTTCAGTTTCACGTTCTTGTGAACGACGGTTTCGAGTTTCTGCCAACTGCCGGTGTCGGGAACGGTAATGGGGCCCGTAACGTCCTTGCCGTCCATCGCGATGTGGAAGTCGCCGCCCGGCTTCTTTGAGGCCACGGGAATCTCGATACGGTAGGTGCCACTCTCTTTCACGTTCACGGTGTAGACCAACCATTCGCCCTCGCGCGTCCAGCCGACGCCGTGTCCGTTGGAGGCGTCGGAACGCTTTTCGATGTCGACTCCGGTGGGTTCACGGTATGCGGCTCCGCGGTTCTTTTCGTCGGCGTCGGCGTAGGCGACACCGGCTTTGCCGAGGTCCCAGTGTTCGGCCTCAATCAGGCCGGGGATTGAATGGACTTTTCCATTGTAAGGTTTGGTGCCGCCTTTGTCGCCGGCTTGTGCGGAGACGAGAGAGCACGCGGCAATCGCGATCAGAAGATTCTTCATGGCCGAATCATCGGGCACATGCGGGACGTGTCAAACGAGCAAATGAACATATTCAGGATGAACATATTCATGATTCTGTCCCCCATTGTCCTTCATCTGATCGCAATGTCTACGCGGCCTCGGGGAGAGTGTGCAGATGCACTTCGCGCTGCGGGAAAGGGAAGGAAAGGCCCTGCTCGTCGAAAGTCAGCTTGATACGTTCGGTGAGGTCGCATTTCGTGGTCCAGTGGTCACCCGAAGCCACCCATCCGTAGCCGCTCAGGTTGACGCTGCTGTCCCCGAGTTCGATCACGTACACGGCCGGAGCAGGATCTTCCAGCACGCGCTCATCTGTCCTGATCGTGTCCAGCAGCACCTTCTTTGCCTTCCGCAGATCGTCGTCGTAACCGATGCCCACGACAATCTCGATGCGGCGGGTCGAACGCGCGGAGTAGTTGACGATATTGCCGGCGGAGATGCTGCTGTTGGGCACGATGATCGTACGGTTGTCGAGAGTCTTGAAGGTGGTGGTGAACACTTCGATCTTTTCGACGATTCCGGATGTGCCCGCCGCCTCGATGTAATCGCCGGCCTTGAAGGGACGAAAAAGAATCAGCAGAAAACCGGCGGCAAAATTGGACAACGAATTCTGGAAGGCCAGCCCGATAGCCAGCCCGGCCGCGCCGATCAGCGCCACGAAGGAAGTGGTGGCCACGCCCAGATTCTGGATCGCCGCGATCACGACGAATGACATGACGAGCGTGAAGGTGATGTTCGTCACGAATCCGGCGACCGTCGGATCCACCTTCCGTTTTTCCATCACGCCACGCACAACGCGACGCAGAAGTCCAGCAACCCACCGGCCGATTATCAGAGTCAAAATGGCTCCAAACACCCTGAGCCCATAGAGACTCAGCCAAATCTTCATCTGTTCCAACACTTGTTCCATGTTGTCATCCTACTGGCGAAGCACTAAGCGGCAACAACCCAATCGATAATCAGTCAACGGATTGCCCACCGCCTCGCACACATTCGGGTCGGTATGATTTTTAAGACTTAGTCGATCGCCTGCTCGGCCAGAGCGTCGAGTAATTGTCGGACGTCCTGGGTCAATTGAATCGGATGCCGTTTGAGTCCGCCCGAAGCGAAGTTGGCGTCCACGTCCATTCCGGGTGGGTTGAATTCAAACCACAACCGGAGTTGACCGTCGCGAAGCCCCTGATCGCGCGAGCGAGAGAGGCCGAAAATGGACATTGATTGGCCGGCGCGCAGTAGGTGATCATAGCCGGCCTCGCGCAGGGCGCGAATGAAGGCGCGCGTGGATTCAAAGTGATCGCCGCCATCCTCGCGGTAGAATTCCTCAATGGCGTCCCAGCTCCGAACGAATTCGCCCTCCAGAGGCACGCCGCGCTCGAAATAGTCGGCAAGCTTGTCGATTTCCAGCCCCGGAAATTCCTCACGCATCTTCGACGGCATGGCGCGATCTGATACCCAACGGTTAAGCAGAGCGGACAGCGACTGGCGGTCTTCGAACTGACTGGCAAATAGCGGACGATCATCCCAGAGGAATGCAGCATGGATGAGTTGATCTCCACCCGCCTCGATCACACATGCGCGGTCTTCTGCCCGAAAATGAAGAATGTGGTAATCGCCCCCCCGATCCTCGATTTCGGATTCGACACCCGATCGCAACACCGGCTCATGCGCGCATAAGTCATCTCGAAGCGCCGTCAAAGTGCGGCGCAAATCGCGCGCTGAATCTTCTTCGTCAATCTTCATTCACAAGGGGTCTCTCCAACCTTTGATACTCACGCGAAAGATTGGCGCTGACCAAATGATCGTAATGGGGATAGCCAAAGACTTCGACCAACATTTCTCATTCGTGGATGGACCGCAGATTGAGGAACGTCCCCTCTGCCGTGCACTGAATCTGTGGGGAAATTCTCCGAGCCGGGTGTGGAATTCGGACGGGGAAGTCGTCGCAATCCCCAGAGTGCCAATGATTTTCCAAATCAACCGTGTTTCGATCCGAGCGCGCAGCGAATAGCGGCAGGGGACAGTCGAAGTCGAAGACGCTGCCGCGAAAACGATCGACCCATGTGGAGACAAATCTGATATTCGCGTTGACTACGACGGGATTCGCGGGTGCGCTCTGTGGAAACCGATTCATCATGCGAACCGAAAAAGAACTCTCTTCCCAACCGCTCCCACGACTTGCGATTGCGCTGATGCTGCTGATTTGTGGCGTGCTTTTGACGCCGCTACAGGCGGCCGATAAACCGAACTTCGTCATCATCTTCATCGACGACATGGGGTATGGAGACATCGGTCCGTTCGGCTCGAACCTGAACCGGACTCCCAATCTGGACCGGATGGCTGACGAGGGAATGCGACTGACCAGTTTCTATGCGGCCCCAGTTTGCTCTGCTTCCCGCGCACAGCTAATGACTGGCAGCTATGCGCCGAGGGTTTCAGTTCCTGGTGTGTTTTTCCCAGCCGGCAGACTTGGACTGAATCCTGAGGAGCATACGGTAGCAGATTATCTTCGCGATCTCGGTTATGCGACGATGTGCGTGGGCAAATGGCATCTCGGCGATCAGCGTGAGTTTCTTCCGACGAAGCACGGATTCGATGGCTACCTCGGGATTCCCTACTCGAACGATATGCAACGGGTCGCCAAAGCAAGCGGCAAACGTGTGCATCCACTCGTTCGCGATACCGAGGTGGCTGAGCTATTGGAAGACGAACAGCAGCGGCGCGTAACGCGGGAATACACAGAGGAAGCAGTCAAATTCCTGGAAGCGAATACGAAGCAGCAGTTTTTCCTCTACCTGCCGCATACCGCGATGCACGTGCCGCTTTTCCCGCACGCTGATTTTGTGGGTCGCTCCAAGAATGGAACCTACGGCGATTGGGTGGAGGAAGTGGATTGGAGCGTTGGGCAGATTCTGGCGGCGCTAAAGCGGTTAAAGCTGGAAGAGAATACCTTGGTGCTTTTCACCAGCGACAACGGTCCATGGGCTTCGAAGGGCAAGGCGGGCGGTGTCTCAGGGCCGCTGCGAGGCAGCAAAGGTTGCACCCTCGAAGGGGGTGTTCGAGTGCCGACGATCGTCCGTTGGCCAGGTAAGATAGCGCCTGGCACGACGTCAGATGCGATTGCCGGAACCACCGATGTGCTGCCCACGTTTGTTTCGCTTGCAGGAGGCGCTCCGAAGAAAGATGTGAAGATTGATGGGGTTGATATCTCCAAACACCTGTTGGGTAGGTGGGCGTCATCGGGGCGCAAGGAATGGTATTACTTTCAGGGAACACGATTGCAGGCCGTGCGTTCTGGCCCGTGGAAACTGGCCATGACTTCGCAGAGCCTGGGTATGGGTATCAAGGAAAAGGCCGCAGACCTCTCAAAGGCGGATCGCCTCTACAATCTGGGTGAGGAAATTGGCGAGACAACCGATCGCGCGGCGGATCATCCTGAGATCGTGGCACGTCTCCGCAAACTCGGTGAACGCATGGCAAACGATGTGGCTGAGAACAAACGACCCGCCGGTGAAGTCGAAAACCCCGTTACCTTGTATCCCACGGAACCCCGGAAAGCCCGGCCCTCGACCAAGAAAGCAAAGCCAGGAAAAGCCATCACTTGGACGAAGGCCAAGTTGGGTGATGTCTTTGCACCGTCTTCCGCACCGGCTGTTGCCGGCAAACCGTTTTTAATCTCCTGCACGGTTGCCGGTGAGAACCCCCAGGGCGTGATCGTGGCTCATGGCGGTTCGGCGGTCGGATATTCGCTCTACACAAAGGACGGGCGGCTCATCTTTGCTATCCGCTCAAGCTCATCCGGCGTGCAACGCGTTTCCCGGGCCTTGGGCTCAGGTCGCTGTCAGGTCAGCGCCTCGCTCTCCAAGGATGGATTGATGACGCTTTCGGTAGATGGTTCGCACGTAAAATCTGAGCAAACCGTCGGATTGCTTAACCGCCATCCACAGGAAGATCTTTGTATCGGCCACGACAATCGCAATCCAGTTGATCCGGAGGCACCCGCCGGTTCATGGACCGGTGAATTGACGGCCATCAAGATTTCAATCGGCAAGTGAAACAGCAGGGTGTAGCCGAACCCAAAAGGTGGCGGCGAGCGTGAGCGAGTGGTTTCCGGCGCGCCATGATCCACTTGCTCACGCTCGCCGCCACGGTCGATCTCCACACGCTGGTTGACGATGACATGATGTGCCCCAAACATCCGCACACCGACTGAATCAAATGCTTACCACTGCAAAACTCCTTCGAGAAAAACTCGCGTCCGACGCACCTGTGATCGGCATGATGGCCACCGATCACGCCTGGCCTTTTCTGGTCGAAATTTGTCAGCAAGGCGGCCTCGATTATCTCGTCGTTGATTCCGAACACGGTGATTTTTCAGACCAACTGGTTTCGCACATCTGCCAGGTTGGACGGCTGGCCAACTTTCCCGTGTTGGTCCGAACCATTTCATGTGAGGCGTCCGTGATTCGGCGCACGATGGACCTCGGCCCCTGCGGGATTCTCCTGCCCTGTGTTGAGACAACAGATCAACTTGATCAGGTGCAGGAAACCGCGCTCATGCCCCCGCGTGGTCGCCGACGTCCGGGCGGGATGGGTAACTGCTGGGTGGATGATTATCATTACGAAACCTGGAAGTCGGACTTTGAAAAACATTTCATCGTCATCCCCCAGATTGAATCACAGGCGGGTGTGGACAATGCGCCATCGTTGGCAGCTCATCCGCTCGTAACCGCACTCGGACTCGGTCCCTACGATCTGTCGGCCGATCTGGGTTGCTGTTGGAATCCCGAGGACAAAGGATTTCTTAAGGCGCTGGATCAGGTGAAAGCCGCTGCGGATGCCGAAGGCAAGAAGGTGTGGGCGGGTTGCGACGGTCCGGCATTGCGGGCCAAGGGGTATTCTTTCCTGTGGATAGGAACCGAAACTTCGACGCTCTCCGGGGCGATCAGGCAGAGTGTCCAGGCAATCAAAAACTCAAACTTACACGAGTCCGATCAACTCACCGCTCCCCCACCCGCATGATTAGAACTTCACTCCGATTCCTTGTTGTCTCCTGTTTGCTTGTTGGCAGCCCTTATCCGGGCGCGGCCGCGGACCAGTTCCGGGCGGCTATTACTGTCGAATCGGCTGTGGACCTGAACTCACCGCTTTTGATGGAGGTCGATTTTCGGAAGTTGGTAAAGAATGCCGCCGGGTCAATACGTCGAGATTCGATACGTATGCTGGCCGATAAGATTCCAGTGCCGTTCAGTGTTTCCCGGGATGTTGAAACATCCGGGAAGGCGACCATTGCCTGGCGAAGCGTTGATGCGAAGCGACGTGATTACCAATTGGAATTCGGTTTGGCTCCAACTCCGGGCCAAGTCAGAAATTCCGGGCCCATTGGTATCGGGGACACCTTTCACTTCAACCACGGCCAGCCGGGAGCCGCGAACGTCACGCCACTTCACTCGCAGTTTATCCATGTCGATTGGGATGGGGATGGTTTGCGCGATCTGATCGGGTGGGGATATCGATTTCTTGAACATGGTCAGCCGCTTGAAAAGCGCCTGGGCAATGCGGTTTACTTTTTGAAGAACGTCGGCACGGAATCGAGTCCGCTGTTCGCCCCACGCCGACGTGTGCTGGATGATGCCGGGGCGTATCTGCGCACCGACCTTCAGCCACAGAACTGGTTTGTTGGTGATTTGGATGAGGATGGCGATCCCGACTTTTTCGGATTTGGGCCGGCATTTTGGCTGACCTGGTGGGAGAACACCGGCAAGCGCGACACACGTGGATTGTGGCAATTGAAGCCGGGCCGGCCGTTGGTGCAGCTGTTGCAAGAATCTGAATTCCGCGCGGCAAATCCCGGTGTCCTCCGCAAACGAAATGCCTGGGCACCTCGCGGTGTGCGTCGCGTCGACTGGGAAGGTGACGGCGACCTCGATCTGATCGTCGCTTATCGCAAAGTCAGCCGCCTTCGCGTGGTGGACACAAGCAAAGGCGTTGCCCCATACGGCACGGCCATCATGATTTTCGATCTGTGGGAGAATCTTGGGACCGGCGAGGATAGCAAGGTCAACTACGCCCGGCCAGTCAGTCTGAAGGATCACCTGGGCATTGTCGTTCATGGTCGCGGGCACGCGAATGGTTGTCTCGAATATGCGGACTGGGATGGCGACGGTGACTACGATCTGCTCTTTCACAGCGAAACCGACCGTCCTCTCGAAGGCGGTCGACTGATGTTCAGCGAAAATCGTGGCACTCGAACTGAGCCGCTGTTCGAAGCTCCGATTGCAATCGACGTCCGCATGGTTGATTCTCCTTTCCTGGTGGATTGGAACAACGACGGCCGGCTTGACCTCATCTCCAACGGGGAGTTCTACGAGAACGTGAATCCCAAATCTCAGGTAACGCACTCATTGCCAGATCCGCTGGGGCTGACCCGGAATCCGCAAGCCGTGATTCCCGAGCCCATTCGTGGTCGCACAATGCCAGGGACGCGCTTGCCGAAAATATCGACTTACCCAAAATTCGTTTCCCGCGGAACAGCGCGACAGGTGGAACCGGAGATCATGAACTACTTCACCGTGTCGGTGGATTGGGAGAACGACGGTGATCTGGATTTGGTCGGTGGTTATCGCACCGGCATTCGCTTGTTCCAAAATCGGGGAACGACACTGAAGCCGGTGTTCGACTCGCCCGTGATGCTTCGCGCCGGCGACCGGGAGATCTCCATGCCAAACTGGTTGGATCCCCAGTCCGACGATCCCTCAACTTATGGACCGCAAGGGCCAACGGAACCGATGTATGGATGGCTGTGTCCGACGGTCGGCGATTGGGATGGTGACGGGGACTTGGATATGTTCGCCACCGGCCAACGCTGGGAGACGAGGTATTTCGAAAACACCGGTACGCGCGAGCGGCCGAAATTCGCGCGCGGGCGAACGGTCGCGGCGAACGGACTGACCGATATGTTGGCGTGGCGGAGCAAGATCTCGATTGGCGATCTGGATGCGGACGGCACGATGGAACTGGTGATCCACTCTGACCGCGACAACGCCTTTCGAGTGTGTGCCCAGGCCGATCAACAACCGGATCCATCCCGTGTGAATTTTGCGATGGGGGCATCACTGAAGCTGGAAAATGGCGATCCGATTCGGGGTTGGTATGGCGGTCAGAATAATAACAGCGACAATCACACTCTTTTGATCGATTGGGACGCCGATGGTGATCTTGATCTGATCAACGGCACGCTTTGGGCCGTGTTCTACTATGAAAACACCGGCACGAAGAAACAGGCGAAATTCAAGGCTCACGGGAAATTTCAACTAAATGGAAAAGACCTGCACGCGTTCAATCACGCGGGTTCCTTTGACGCCGCCGACTGGAATGAGGATGGCCGGCTTGATCTCATTCTGGGAACGGAAGGCCCCTCAGATCAACCGCAGGGGGCGGTGCTACACCTGTTCGATCGGGATTATCTGGAGGGCAATCTGCCCAATGTCTCAATTGGCAAAGTAGCGAAGCAGTAAATCGATTTCACTCGTTCCAAAGCCGCATCTGTGCAGTTGGGAAACGCGGCCTTGGTCGGCAAGGCAAACCCGTCACTTATCCCTTTGGGATACCGGCACAAATGACTCGGCTTCTCTTCGACTTACGGACGTTTCATCTGGAACGTGCCGTGATCGATGGCGCAGTCGTATTTTGAGAAGAACGCGTCGGGGGACGAATTTCCTTTGTATGAGTAGCTTCCGCCGTGCGCCTTACCCAGATCTTCTGAGCCTGAAAAGGTGAAGTTCGTGCCGTCTTTCTTGACCACGAGGTCCACCGCCTGACCGAAGCTCAGCACGCGCATGTAAGTGGCATGAAAGCGGGCGTGGTAGGTATCCTCATTCCGACGGGTGATGATCGCGCGCAGTCCGCCAGTGTGGGCATTGTGATCGCTCAGCCAAGAACCGGTCCAGGCGCCTTCAATGCTGTCTGGTGTGGGCGGGATTGATGCCGCCTGTTTGTAGTCGCGATTGAATGTCGAGCATCCGCTGACCAGCAGGAGCAACAGGAAACACGACAGGACACGGATTGCACGGGTGGCGGAGTCTTGGGGTGGAGCTGTCACTTTAGTCGGCGCTGGCATGGAACAAAGACGATATCCGGCTGCGAGGGGTTCAAACATTTGTCGGATTAGAATTGCCGATTCAAGGCGAGCGCGACGGCGTGCAGATCGAACAGGTTGTGGCGCTCAAATCGGTAGCTGGGAATAATCGCCCAGTGTTGGTTGATGCCAAGCCGCAGTTCGATACCCCCGCTTTGGAAGTTTTTATCACCGATCAGGTCCTGCACCAGCGTCGTCGCGTTTTCATCGCCAAAACTGTAGAAGATCTTGGCGGAGGAATTGGCAGCCACCGTGTAGAGGAGATCAAAGTAGGCGGAAACACCGGTGTTGCTGACGTCGTTCTTTGGCGCGTTGTGGGTGATGTAGAGCCGGCCGGCGGACGTGAAGCGGTCATTCCATTTCCAGGTGACGCCGGGAACAAACTGGTTCACAGGTTCGTCAGCAAAACGCAGGTGATTGTAACGGACGTTCCAACTCAAACGGTCGTTCTGCAAAAAGGTTGCTTCGGCGCCGGCACGCCAACGGGGAATGAACGAGCCGCTGAAGGCTCCACCGAGTCGGGCTCCGAGAATCCAGCGCGGCGAAACGCGTCGGGACCAGCCGCCTTGCAACTCTTGCGCATTGCTGTCGAAGCGATGATACACGCGGTAGTCGAAAGAGAAGGTGTTACCCAGTTTTTCCCGCCAATATCCTGTGATGTATCCTTCGTGCCAGTCCGTGCGGTCGGCCCCCAGATTGGAAGTATCTTTGATATCCGAGTATTCGTAACCGACGCGGAGGTTCACGATGTCGGGAGAGAGGGTGTGGATCCGCTTGCTGAGTTCACGCTGGGCCGGTTCGTCCAGCATCGGGGATGGCGCTGCCGGCACGGCGGCGGAGACCCGTTTCCAGGAAGCGGCGCCATTGCGGCGGAGCAGCTCAAGCGCCTGGGCGTTCAGATCGGGAGCCATGGGATCGAGTATCGACTGCAACGCACCATCATTGACCGGGCGTTTCCGATCCGCGGCCCAGCGTTCGGTCCAGAGAACCACGTGGGCATCGGTGGGTTGGGTGTGACGGTATTCGTCGAGCACTGCGTGGAAGCGTTCGCCATCCTTTTGTGAATGGGCCAACCGGAGTTTTTCACGGTAAACCAGTGCTGATTGCGGGGCGATGGATTGGGCTGTTTCGAGCGCCTGCCACGCCGCTGCCGTATTCCCTGCAAAGCGGGACATTTCGGCGATTCCAATCCAGCCGCTGATGGATTCCGTATTCACCTGCACGGCGCGGCGATAGCCGGAGAGGGCGTCGTTGTGGTGCCCGGCATTGCGGGCGACGCGGGCGAGTCCGAGATAGGCATCTTCCTGTTCGGGGCGCATCTGGGTGGCCCGCTGATAGCTGGCCGCCGCGTCTCCGAGATTGCCTGAGCGCAGCAGGAGGTCGCCGCGGGAGAGTTCTCCTTCGTAAGAGTTTTGGCTCCGCATCCCCTGATGCACGAGTCCGGCAACGCTGCGTTTGTCAGCGCCGGCGATGCGTGTCTTGGCGGCAAAGGCAGACTGACGCACGAGAATGTCCTGATCGTTGGTGGGGCGTTGGGCGTAGCCGGAACCCTCGCGATACATACCAATTTCCCCCAGCGACTCGGCGATGAACATTCCGAGCTCCGGATCCTGGCGACTGGTCGCCTGGTCCAGATCCATCGCCTGCCGGTAGGCATCGGAAGCACGGCCCGTTTTTACGAGGACCTTGAGGTATCCGAGGCGCGGCGAAATGTCATTGTCGTCCCCGAGCTTGATGGCCTGCGCGAATACGGACTGGGCTTCGCGCCAATTCCCTTGCCAATAAAGTTCTGTGCCGTAGGCGGTAAGAGCTTCGACGTGATTGGGATGTTCCCGGAGGATGGCGCGCGAGCGATTCGCGGAAGTATAATGGCGTCCAAGCCAGCTGAGATAACGGGCTTCACGAATGCGGTGCCCCACGTTGTTGGGTTCCGCGCGTTGCAGGGCACGTACCTGGGAGAGCGCTTCCGCGAGTTTCCCCTGCCGGGCCGCGACGTCGGGCGACGCCTCCGCCGGGATAGAAAAGCCGCCGGCACGGTGGGAAACAGCGCCGGGTGCGCCACTCTGGAATGCCGGACCGACCGGATTGCCGGGTACGGGAGGAACAGACTGATTGAGCGTGCGGTTGGACCAAACGGGACCATCCAACTGAGCCATCAGGCCCGGTGAACCTGCGACGAACGTCAGGGCAACAAACGCGATGGACAACCGGGATTTCTTAATCAGGGAATTCACAAATGCCATAAGACTAGTGAGGTTTCTCAGGCGTCTCACAGCACGCTAACAATCAGCGGTTCCACTTCAAGTCTAAACAGGTTCATGCGGAGGCTCGAGGGAATGCATCACGCGACTTCAAACAGGCCAGTTGCGGTGAGAAACTCCGCCTCGGAGGAATTCCATTCGCGCTGCGGTCTATCCGTCACAGCCGCAGCCAAATTGCGCGAAATTCAACACGCGATTTAGCCATCGCCAATAAAATCACCCTCATTATTGAATATTTCCGGGCTTATTAGGTCTGTAAGAACCGTTGGCAATAAGATTGCCAAAGAGGACCGAGAGTGACTACGACCCACGAAAAATTGAAGGAAGCGCGCAAAACCGATCTGACGGGATCGTTGGCTGCGGGCGCATCACAGATCCTTCTGCACGTCAAATGGCCGATCGTGCTCGAGACTCAACTGGTGCTGGAGGGATTGAAGAAGCTCCGGCAGGTCAAGGCTGGCTGATCGACCAGACAGTTCGGGCTTAGCTGAACTGCTAGGCCCGCACGTCCACTATTTCGCCCTTGAAGATCTCAAGGGCTTTTTTGATCAGGGGATCGCCCTTGAACTTGTCTTTGTCGAAGACGAATTTTTCCTTCGCAGCGCCGGATTGCCCGGCTGCTTCCACGCCACCCACGGGTTCCAGTTCCAGACGGACAAAATCGTGTGGCCGGGGCGCTTGGATGAACTTCACATGACTGCCAGCCTGTCCCTGCTCCTTGAGTTTGGTCTGGATCAGCGTGTGAACCTTTGGCGTATCAACCAACCCCAGGTGATCGGAAAACTCCGGATCAAACCCCACGGTAAGCAGGTTCTTCTCGAACGAAATCGGATGCGCCTCGATCAGATAGGATCGCGTGAACGGACTTGCCCGTCCGGCGGCTTCGACCACTTGATGCCAGAGGTCGTGTAGTTTGCCGGCGGAGAGGGCCGGGCTCGCTGACGCAGCAACGGGAGCGGGAGCCGCAGGGGCAGCTGGCTTGGGAGTTGTCTTTGGCGTTGGCTCCGGTTTCGGTGTTGGAGATTGGACTGGCGCGGGAGCGGGCTCCATCCGGGCTTCCACCGGTTTGGCCGGTTCCGGCTCGGGTTCGGGTTGGATTCGTGCTGCCGGAGCAGGCGGCGGAGTGGATGGACGAGGCGTTTCCTGCACGCGCGATTCCATCGCCGGGGCGGCCGGGCGGGGCGGAGCGGGCGCGCGGGTGCTCGGCGCGGGAGTCTTCGCCTTGGGTTTCGCCGGAGTGCTGGGTGTTTGCCCCCTCAGCTCGTTGAGCTTTTGCAAAACCATGTCAATCGGCATTGCGTTTCGTGCCTGCACGGCCTTCAACAACGCGATTTCCACCAAAATCTTCTTCGATGCCGCATCGCGGAGCCTGAATTCGTAATCGGTCAGCACCTCCATTACGCGCGTTACGGATTCGCTGGGCGCGATCGCGGACTGTTCCTTCAAAACGTCGGCCTCGGCTTCAGACACTTCCAAAAGTGTGAGATCCCCGCGCGAGACCTGAAAGATCAGGAGGTTGCGGAAATGATTCAACAGATCGGCGACCAGCCTCCCGAGATCTTTGCCGCTGTTCGTCAACCCGGTCAATTCGCGGAGGACAGTCTCCACTTCACCGGCGAGGATTCCCTGCGTCAGACCGAGCAACTGATCGCGCGCGGTGAGGCCGAACATGGAAAGCACGTCTTCCTCTTTGATCTCCTCGCCACAAAAGCTGATGAGCTGATCCAAGGTGGATTCCGCGTCCCGCATGCCGCCGTCTGCGCCGCGAGCAATCGCGTGCAGGGCCGCGTCATCCACGGTCACCTTTTCTTTGCCGGCGATGAGTTCCAAGTGTTTGACGATCAGATTTGCCGGAATGCGTCGCAGATCAAAGCGCTGACAACGCGAAAGGATGGTCGCCAACACCTTCTCCGGATCCGTGGTCGCGAAGATGAATTTCACATGGGCCGGAGGTTCTTCGAGAGTCTTCAGCAGCGCATTGAAGGCCGCCGTGGAAAGCATGTGGACCTCATCAATGATGTAGATCTTGTAGCTGGAGGAAGTGGGCGCGAATTTACAGGTCTCCCGCAACTCTCGCACCTGCTCGACGCCGTTGTTGCTCGCGCCATCAATCTCGATCACATCGAGCGAACGCCCTTCGGCAATCTCAGTGCACTTGTCGTCGTCCTCGGCGAAATCGACATTTGGTCCGTCCGTGCAGTTCAGGCATTTGGCGAAAATTCGGGCGATGGTGGTTTTTCCGGTTCCGCGTGGGCCACAGAAAATGTAGGCGTGCGCGATCCGACCGCTGCCGATGGCATTGGTCAAGGTCTGGGACACATGTTCCTGCCCGACCACATCGGCAAAACGCTGCGGCCGGTACTTTCTCGCAATGACCTGATAAGACACGGGCGCAGAATGGCTCACCGATCCAGCCCGATGAAGAAGAAACTTCACGACTTGTTCACGATGGGAGAAGGCGAGGACGGGATTTCCCAATACCCAATAACGAGGTAAATCGGCCATTCAGACTGGATTCAGGCATTCATTCCGAGGCAGCCGTGGCCAGCGGCCGCTTGATTCGCTGAACGTAAGCGGCTTAACTCGCGTCAATTCCTCACTCCATGCTGAAATTGCGATTTCCCCTTGTGGCGCTCATGTTGGCGCTTCTTCCCTCCGCACCCGCGGCCGCGCCC